>JAGBBH010000086.1 GCA_017938505.1 Clostridia bacterium
GTGCGCAGGCTAATGGTGGGAGATGAATTGCGTTACCTTCAACCAACACTGGTTCAAATGCTTCGATAGAGAGACGGTGAAGTGTAGGAGCACGGTTCAAAAGAACTGGATGGTCTTTAATTACATCAGCCAAAACATCCCAAACGATTGGTTTTTCTCTTTCAATCATTCTCTTTGCTGTTTTAATGTTGTTAGATTGGTTCATATCAATAAGTCTGTTGATAATGAAAGGTTTGAAAAGTTCCAAAGCCATTTCTTTTGGAAGACCACATTGATACATCTTAAGTTCTGGACCAACGACAATAACTGAACGACCAGAATAGTCAACACGCTTACCAAGCAAGTTTTGTCTGAAACGGCCTTGCTTACCGCCAAGCATAGCAGTGAGGGATTTCAAATCTCTTTGTTTTGAACCTTGAACTGCTTTTCCGTGCTTACCGTTGTCAATCAAGTTGTCAACAGCTTCTTGCAACATTCTCTTTTCGTTTCTGATAATAACATCAGGAGCACCAAGTTCCATCAATTTTTTTAAACGATTGTTTCTGTTGATAACTCTTCTATACAAATCGTTCAAATCGCTAGTTGCATATCTACCACCATCAAGTGGAACCATAGGACGCAAATCTGGTGGAATTACAGGGATTACATCAAGAACCATCCAAGTTGGATTGTTTCCACTCTTTCTGAAAGATTCAACTACATCAAGTTTCTTTGCTGCTTTAATCTTTCTTTGACCTTTAGCAGTTTTAAGTTCTTCTTTTAAATCTGCACTGTCTTTTTCAAGGTCAACATGAGAAAGAAGTTCTTTAATTGCTTCTGCCCCCATGCCAGCTTCAAAACTGCCATAGCCATATTTTTCCATAGCATCACGATATTCTTTATCAGTGAGGATTTGTCTATATTCAAGGTCAGTGTTTTTAGGGTTTGTAACAACATAATTGATATAATAAACTACTTGTTCCAAAGTTTTTGGAGTCAAGTCAAGCAGAGTTCCAATTCTCGAAGGAACTGATCTAAAATACCAAAGGTGAGTACAAGGAGAAGCGAGTTCAATGTGTCCCATTCTCTCTCTTCTCACTTTGCTTTTTGTAACCTCAACCCCACACTTGTCGCAGACAACACCACGATAACGGATTCTCTTATACTTTCCACAATGACATTCCCAGTCCTTTTTAGGTCCGAAAATCTTTTCACAGAAAAGGCCGTCTTTCTCAGGCTTTTGCGTTCTGTAGTTGATGGTTTCAGGTTTTGTAACCTCGCCATGAGACCACTCTCTGATTTTTTCAGGTGAAGCAATTCCTATTTTAATTTTTTCAAAGTTGTTAAGTTCAAACATATCATTTTCCCCTTAATTTTACTATATCAAAGTTGTTTTTTTTGTTTGTTTTAAGTTTTTTATTATTCATCAAAGTCGCCAAAATCGTCAAACAAATCCATTTCTTCAAGTCCAGAAGGCATTGCTGTTTCTTCTTCAATTTCCTTTTGAATATCAGTCTTTTCTTCGCTTGATGTGTCAGCGAGCATATCATCAATGTCAAGAGTAACTGTTTTAAGGTCTTTTTCAACATCATTTTCAATTGTTATTCTGTCTTGGTCATCTTGAGAGAGTTCTGGAAGTTCAATTTCTTCATCATTTTCTGTCAAAATCTTAACATCAAGAGCAAGTGCTTGGAGTTCTTTAACCAAAACTTTGAATGATTCTGGAATTCCAGGTTCAGCAATTGGTTGTCCTTTAACAATTGCTTCAAATGTCTTAACTCTGCCGACAACATCGTCAGATTTAACAGTAAGCATTTCTTGAAGCACATGAGAAGCACCATAAGCTTCGAGAGCCCAAACTTCCATTTCACCAAATCTTTGACCACCAAACAAAGCTTTTCCGCCAAGTGGTTGTTGTGTGATAAGTGAATATGGTCCAATTGAACGAGCATGAATTTTGCTATCAACCATATGGTTAAGTTTAAGCATATATTTCATACCAATTGTTGTTTTGTTTTCAAATGGTTCGCCTGTTCTTCCATCATAAAGTTGAACCTTTCCATTTGCTGGGAAGTTGTTTTCAACAAGAAGTTGTTGAATTTTTTCAGCATCAGCTCCATCGAATGATGGAGTTGCAACCTTCCAGCCAAGCGAACCAGCAACAAGTCCAAGGTGAACTTCAAGCACTTGCCCGAGGTTCATACGAGAAGGAACGCCGAGTGGGTTCAAGATGATGTCAAGAGGACGACCATTTGCCATAAATGGCATATCAGCCTCAGGCATAACAATTGAAATACAGCCTTTGTTTCCATAACGACCTGACATTTTGTCGCCGACAGAGAGTTTTCTCTTTTGAGCAATGAAAACTTTAACAAGTTCATTTACACCAGGTTCAAGTTCGTCTTTATTCTTTCTGCTAAACACTTGAACATCAACTACAACGCCACCTTTACCGTGTTGAACACGAAGAGATGTATCTCTAACTTCTCTTGCTTTTTCTCCGAAGATGGCACGAAGAAGTCTTTCTTCTGGAGAGAGTTCTGTTTCGCCCTTTGGAGTAACCTTACCAACAAGGATATCTCCAGGTCTAACTTCAGCACCGATTCTAACAATTCCATTTTCATCAAGGTTTTTGAGAGCTTCTTCACCAAGGTTAGGAATATCTCTTGTAATAACTTCATCACCAAGTTTTGTTGTTCTGCATTTAAGTTCTTCAACTTTCAAGCAGATAGAAGTGTAAACATCTTCTTTAACAAGTCTTTCATTGATGATGATAGCGTCTTCATAGTTGTATCCTTCCCAGTTCATATAACCAACAAGGACATTTTTTCCAAGAGCAAGTTCGCCCTTGTCTGTAGAATAACCATCAATAATGATTTCACCTTTCTTAACTTGTTCACCTTTAACAACACAAGGTTTTTGGTTAAAGCAAGTTTCATCATTAGTTTTATCAAATTTAATCAAGTTGTAAATATCAACTTCACCATTAACATTTTTAATTCTAACTTCATCAGCACTTACATATTCAACTTCGCCGTCTTCTCTTGCAAGTTGCGTAAATCCGCAATCACGAGCAACAACACATTCCATACCAGTTCCAACGATTGGAGATTCTGGTTTAAGAAGTGGAACAGCCTGTCTCTGCATGTTTGCACCCATAAGTGCACGGTTAGCTTCATTAGAGTTAACAAATGGAATAAGTGAAGTTGCCACAGAAATGAATTGTCTTGGAGAAGCATCTACAAAATCAACTTGTTTTGCAGGAACTTCAATCGCATAGTCTTTATGACGACAAACAACTCTTTTGTTAACAAACTTTCCTTCCTCATCAAGAGGTTCTGTTGCTTGAGCAATGTAAGCAGTGTCTTCAATATCTGCCATAAAATATTCACATTTATCAGAAACCTTACCCGTTTCCTTATCAACTCGTCTATATGGAGTTTCAAGGAAGCCATATTCATTAACCTTTGCATAACTTGTCAATGTGTTAACAAGACCAATTGCTTGACCTTCTGGCGTTTCAATAGGACAAATTCTACCATAGTTTGTATAGTGAATATCACGAACCTCTGCATCAGCTCTTTCTTTCTTAATACCACCAGGGCCGACAGCAGAAACCCTTCTCTTTTGAGTGATTCCA
>JAGBBH010000087.1 GCA_017938505.1 Clostridia bacterium
CATAAATAGGCATTGATTTTGCTCTGCCATAAACTGTCGCAGAAGAACTGAAAACGAGGTTTTTTACATTGAATTTTTTCATAACATTGAGCAAAACTAAAGTGGAATTGATGTTGTTATCGTAATATTCTATAGGCTTTTGTGTTGATTCTCCAACCGCCTTAAATCCTGCAAAATGAATCACCGCCTCAATTTTGTGTTTTGCAAAGATTTCGCTCATAAGTGCTTCATTTCGAACATCTCCTTCATAGAAGATTACGGATTTTTTAGTTATAGTCTCAATTTTTTGTTTGGTTTCTGGCTTGCTGTTTGATAAATTGTCAATAATTACAACCTCATAGCCAGAGTTTAGTAACTCCACAGCGGTGTGTGAACCGATATAACCAAGTCCTCCTGTTAAAAGTATCATCAAAAATTTACCTCCTTAAAATATGATTAATCAAAGTATATCATAAAGGTATGATTTTTCAAAATAAAAGTTGCCGGTGTTTTGAACTTTCTGTGAATTTAGTTAAGATAAGAAAAATTAAGAGTTAGAATTTGTGGGTTTAGTGTTTTGTTGTTGTAGGTTTAGTGTTTTGTTGTTGAATAAGTTAATAAAAAAGTTGAGTGCAAAAACTCAACTGAAAATTTGTTGGTGCGACGATTGATAACGAATCCGAACCGAAAAGTGTTTATCGGATATGGTTATTTTGTAGTTAGAGTTAAATTATAATTATAAACTAGGTTCATAATAACCATATTGAGAACGATAAAGTTGTCTTTCTCGAGCTGTATTTTTATTGAATTCATTTACTTTATTTACACGTTCTTGTATTTCGTCCAATGTTAATTGACTTTCATTTTGTTCCAATTTTTTATGGTTAGCAATTTCTATTGAGTACAATCCATTACGAAATATTGTTCTACTTGTATCCTTGACCCTATATGCATGTGTTGGTTGTTCATTATCGCAATTTCCTGTTAACATAGTAAGTAAAGGGAATTTTTCATTAATATCTTCAACTTGAAAACATTCTGAATGTAAATAATAATATGTAAGGTCATCTTCATCAACTCGTCTATATGTTGTTCCTAAATATAAATTGTGAGTAGAATATTTATTTATATTTCTTTCCTTTATTTTCTTAATTATTCTTTGAATAGTATCTTTAACCATATTTTACTCCTTATGATAAATATTATAGCACATCTTCCAACTATTGTAAATACCCACTTAAAGAAAAAGAGAGAAGATTTTAGATTTCTTCTCTCTTGTGGTTAGTTGTTGCTGTTTAAATCTTTGTTTTTAGTGTTTAAAAGGCTTCAAACACTTTTCAATGAAAAAAAACAATCTTAACACTCTGGTTCGGATTGTTTTTCTATGGTGCGGAGAATGGGAGTTGAACCCACACAGTGTTGCCACTACAGGTACCTGAAACCTGCGCGTCTGCCATTACGCCATCTCCGCATAGCGATTATATTATAAAAGTTTATTTGTTTTTTGTCAAGAGAATGGAAGAACGCAAATGTTTGCATTTTTGTTTTTTTTGACAATTTTTTATATATTGACATTTTTTTTGCAAAAAACATTAAAAAAACATAAAAGTTGGCATTTTTTTTAATTTGCCTATTGAAAATGCAAGAATGTTGTGATACAATTCAAGAAAGGGGAAAGGTTATGAAGTTTGCACATTTTTTCGATGAGGGGGAACTGTCGGAAATAGATGAAGATGAATTGAGAGTTCTTGTTGACCAGTGTGATTTTATTCGCAGAAAACAGTTGTCTGAAGTTGTTTGTAAAGATGATTTTAAATCTGTTATTTGTGTTTGTGATGACAAAGGGAGTATTTGCGGGTTTGCAAGTGTTGTTGTTGAATATGGTTATCTGCAATTAAATGCACTTTTTGTTTCTGATGAGGCGAGAGGTCGTGGATATGGAAAAGCGTTAATTAAAGAGGTGAAGGCTTTTGCAAGTCATATGGGGTTAGATATGGTGCAGTTAATTGCCTTGGAAGATAGTAAGAGTGCGCTGAGTTTATATGAAAAGACTGGATTTGTTTATTTGTCAAAACATTCTTATTTTACATCTGATATGAGAATGTATGTCAAAGACCTGCCTTATCTTGTGGGAGGAATGTTGAACGCGATTGCTCGTTGTTATGGCAGACAAAACTTGTCTGAAGGATTGCTATCCTGTAAGCAAAGCGGGGATTTGTCAGTTTTTGACAATGCATTTAAAATGCGTGTAAAGTCTGAAGTTGTTCAAAATGTTTTAAATGGAAAGTTTATTGGTGTTTGTGCAAGGGCACTAGACAAGTTGGGTGGAAGTAAGAGTGGCGAAGAAACTGTTAAGCGCTTGATGTTTAAAACATTGGAAGGCAACTATAAGAAAGAATATGTTGATAAATTTTTGCCTGGCGTTTCTCGAGAGGTGGCACATGATTTTTCGCTTTGTCTTGATGCGTATTATTCGTTTGAAAAACAAGACAGGCTAGAGATGATTGACGCAAACAAAGACAAAATAATTGTAAGAGGATAATTTCCTCTTTTTTTTATTTGTGATTAAAAAAAATTGTTTTTAACAGCATTTTTTCATTTTTCTTTTGTTTTTTAATTATTTTTTTAATATTTTTTATTTTTTTTATGTTTTTTAGGTATTTTTTTAGTACTTGCTTTATTTGTAATATTCTATTGATTTTTTTTAATTGTTATGATATTATTTTTTTATGAAAAATATTGTAGAAATTTTTGATATGTCTTATGAAGGCGCTGGGGTTGGCAAACTTGAGGGAAAAGTTGTTTTTGTTCCTAAAACGCTAGTTGGAGATGTTGTTGAAATTAAAAAGGAAAAAGAAACTCGCAGTTATATTCTTGGGAGAGTTCTCTCTTATCAAAAAAGCAGTGCAGATAGAATTGTTGAAAAATGTCCTTATTTTGAAAAGTGTGGTGGGTGTGATTTGCAGCATTGTGCTTATGAAATGGAATTGCGGGTTAAGAAGAATGTTGTTCTTAGGGAGTTTCAAAAGATTGGGTATAATGGCGAAGTTGGCATTGTTGCGAGTGAAAATAGATTTGGGTATAGAAACAAAATTAAGTTGGAATATGTTGGTGGCAAATTAGGCTTTTTTGAGATGAAAAGCAGGCGTTTGGTGGAAATTGAAAGGTGTGAAATTGCAGATGAGAGAATTAATTTGTCAATTGGAAAAATTTCAGATTTTTTAAAAAATAATTCTTTTGAATTTTTAAAAAGTGTCTATATCAAGGTTATTGAAAACTCTGTTGGGATTTGTTTTTTGTTTGAAAAAAATGTTAAAAATGCCATAAAAAACGCAAAAAAATTAGAAATTTTAAAAGAATTTAGTGTTTTTTGTGCAGAAGGGGTGGTTTTGGAAAGTAATGAAACCAAAATCTTCCACATTTTTGGCAATAAAAAATTCATTTATAATTGGAATGGTTTTGAATGTGAAACAGATATTTCTGCTTTTAATCAAATTAATGATGAGGTCGCAAAAAAACTTTATGATTATGTGCAAGTTCAAACAAAAAACAAGCGAGTTGTAAATGCTTATTCTGGGCAAGGATTGCTGACGCTTTTAATTGCGCGTGATGCAAAATTTGTTTATGGGATTGAATATCAAAAGTCTGCACATGCAAGTGCGGAAAAATTGAAAAGCCAAATTGATGAGTATAAAATTGAAAATGTGTGTGGCATGGTAGAAGATTGTCTGGGAGAAATTTTGCAAAAGGATTGTATAGATTTGATTGTTCTTGATCCTGCACGAGAAGGTTGTGATAAAAAGGTTTTGGAAGAAATAGTAACAAGCGACATTGAAATGGTTGTTTATGTTTCCTGCAATTTTGCGACTCAAGTTAGAGATTTGAAAAGTTTAAATGATAAATATGAAGTTAAAAGTGTAAAAATTTTTGATATGTTTCCTTGTACGGCGAATATGGAAACTGTTGCAATTCTAAAAAGAAGATAGAAAAGTTTCTTTTTTTTGTGGGGTTCTAAATTTTTGCAAAATAAAGGAATTGTTGGTTGCGTTTATAAAAAATGAGCAAAAAAACAAATTTTTGCTTATTTTTTTATGTTTTTTATTAAAATAAAAACAATTTATTGTTGTTTTTTAAAACTGTTAAAATCTTTGGGTTTTAAAGGATTTGTCAGGGTCTAAATAGGAAAAATTATTTCATATAATATTTAAAAAAATTTAACTATTTGGGTTGACTTTTTGTTGTTATTATGGTATCATTTTTGTAATGAAAATTATGGTGGAAATTGTGCCATTGTTTTTGTTTAATTTGAAAGTTGGAGATTTTTAAATGAGTCTTGGTAATAAAAAATTCTTTAAAGTTTTTTTGCTTATTGTTGTTGCTTTGGCAACGGGTTTTTCAATAGGCAAAATTTATGTGAGCACTCTTGAACCTGAATATGTCAGCAATTTTTCAGACTCTTATCTGATGGAGAAAGATGAGGAGTCAATTGCCCAAAATGTTGCGAAAGCACAAAACGGTGCGAAGCCAGATTCGTTTAATGCTATGCAACTTTATCAAATTGCTGAATATAACTTGAACAACGCCGAGAAGTTCTATAAAGTTGGTGGGGGAAAGGTTGATACAATCATCTCTCAACAACAAAAGAGCGAAAAGATTAAAGTTGGAGATATGTATGTTTATAACAAAATGAGTCCAGGAACGGTTTCAATTTGTTCACAAATTGTTTATGATGCTTCAAAAGAATCAATAAAAATCAATAACAAAGGAGTTTTTACGGACACGAGTTATGAAAATATGTCTGCAACTTTCAATGTTAATGATTTTGAAAGTTGGACTATTGAAGATTATGAAGAAATTTTCAATACTACAGACCCTTCAAATGTTATGCCTTATGTAATTTGTTCGACAACTTGTAGTCAAAAGAAATTTTCTCCGGTTACAAAAAATGCGGAAGGAAATTACGCTTTTGAAATTGCAATTGATGGACAATTTTTGACTGTTGCTGCTACGAGATATTCTTCTGAAATTAAATTTTCAAGCAACCTTGAAGATAAACCTATATGGCAATCACTGAAAATGTCTGTTGTTGTAGATGAAAACTTTAATTTTGTTTCGGTTGATTATGTTGAAACTTACAAAATGAAATATGGTCCAATGACCCCTACTGTAACCGATTATTTTTCCGAAAGGTTTTATTTTGGAGATGATGTTCCTTCAGTCAGTCAAGTTTTGGGAAGGGAGGTTGCGTAATGAAAAATAAAGAAGTAAAAACTGTGAAAAAAGCAAACTCAATCATTCCAAAATTTTTTAAATTTTTTGCGGTATATTTAATGCTGACTATGTCGGTCTTTTTTGGTTATGTTCAACTTTTTGGAAATTTGAAACCTCAAGAAATTCAATTGCCAACAGATGATACACAAGCTTCTGATGAAACCCTTTTTAGCAAGTTTGTTGAAAGTTTTTCAAGTTTTGACAATATAGATACTGACTTTGTGCTTTCTTTAAAAAACTCAGACATTGACTTGGCGTTGGATGGAAATGTTGTTTTTGACACTGAAAACAGTGGTTTGAAACTTAACGATTTTAACATTGAATATAATGGCGACAAATTTTTGATGTCTGCTGTTTATTTAAATCCATATCTTTACCTTTCTCTTGACCAAGGAGAGTCTGGAGAAGTGGCTGTGGCATCAACAAATGTAAACGATTCGGAAGATAAAAGATTTTATAAATTTAATGTGGCTTCTTCTGGTGGTTCTGCTGATTTTGGTCAAGTTTTCGAATTTATTATGGAAACTTTCAACATTGACACAGGATTTGTTGACAGTATAAGTGATTATATTGGTGTTGATTTGAGGAATTTCAATCCAAACGACTTGCTTGCAAAACTTAAAATAGATGAAAAACAAAGGGATAATGGTGAAGTTGTTTTCAATATTACACTTAACTCTATAAGCGCACAAATTATTTGTGATGAAAATTTTGTTATAAAGTCGGTGGACTTGTTGCCTTTGCTCTTACAGGGGAATCAGATTAACTTCAATGCAAATGTCAACAAAATGAATAAAGAAGAAATCTTTGTTGATTATGAAGAAGGCGATGCTGATGTTGATTTGACTGCAATAAATGATTATGTTGGATATGCGGAAAATCTCTTTGAAAATCAGTATGTTAAGGGAAATGTAGTTTTAAATCTTGGAAATGAAAACTATTTTGGAACGCTTCTTTATCAAAATGTAGAAGGTCCACAAGTTAGACTTAATACGCAATTCGATGGGATTGATGTGTCTGTTGCTTTTGCAAATGACAATGTTTATTTGTCAGTTGCGGATTTGAGATTCTTCTTTGCAATTGAAGATTATGCAACTTGGAAAGGAGTTTTAGATGAAATTTTCTTAAAGCATACTAATCAAACTGCGGCACAATATATCAAAGGGCTTATTGAAGCTTATGTCGGAATTGATTTTGATAATGTTGAAGTAAAAGATATTGTTATGTCTATTCTGTCAGGCGGTTTCGCGAATTCTGACAAATTGGAAGGTTATTTGCCGGACGCTTCAGTTGTAGGCGGTGATTCTTTTGAGATGATATGGCAGAATGGTTTGAATGTAACTCTATATCAACAACAAGAACTTCTTTCAAAAGCAGAAGCGGTTTGTGGAGATAAATCAGGTTCTGTTGAATTCGTTGTTGAAAACAGTGGATTTGAACTCGTTGGAGAATATTATGATATTTCAGAGTTGCTTCCTCTTTCAGCGGTTGTTGATTCTGTTTTGGAAACAAATCAGTTTGGGGGTGCAGTTTCATTTAAAGCTGGAGATGAAGTTTTAGCAGCAACTTATTTTGTAGATTTTAGCAATGGCATATATGCAGAATTTATGTTAAATCTTTTAGGTGAGGACATTAAGGTTGTGTTGTCCGGAAAAGAAATTTTTGTATGCATAGGAGAAATTGTGATTTCTGGAAATGTTGACGAAATTTCTTCTTACTTGGCAAGCGTGGATAGTCTTTTTGGAACAAAGTCGCAATTAATGGTTGAAGATTTGTGTAAAACCGAAACTATTTTTGGTTTTGTGTTTGAAATGCTTGACAATCTTTCTTTGGGAAGTGCAGAGGGGAAAGTTGCGTTGATTTATTTCCTTAATAATCTTGGAACGATTTCAATCTATGAAGAAGATAAAGCAATGCTTAATGTTGTTGCTGACGCATTTGAAATTGATATTCAAATTATGGCGACAAACAACTCAATTCAAAAAACGGTTGCAAATGGCACGATTGAAGATGTTCTTGATAAACTTGAGAATGTTTATAATTATATTGAAACAAGACAATATGCATTTGCCTTTGATATTGACTATAACAAGATTGCATTGAACGGAACGGCACAAGTTGACCTTGCAGGCAACAAGTTTGCAGTAAGCGGGCTTACAGTTGGCAACGACGAAATGAACCTTGCATACGCAAATGGGGTTGTATATGTAGAATATGCAGGACAAAAGATTAAAGCAAGTGTAGCAAGTGTTGAAGAATTGGTTGCAGTGATAATGCCAATTGTCAACGCAAACCTTCCAGCACAAGAAGGCGAAGGTGTTGCGACAGACACAGCAAGCATATTGAATGAAATCTTCGGAGAAGATGTAACAAAACTTACAATTGCAGAACTTCTTGATATGCTTAAAGTGAGCC
>JAGBBH010000088.1 GCA_017938505.1 Clostridia bacterium
AAACACAAATGGACAAATTTTTCCATTGTTAACACCAATTTTTGGTGTCGCAACTCCGTTTTTAAATTCCAATTCGTCAAAATCAATCTTCGGTCCAAACATTCTAACTCTTTTCTTCATAATTTCCTCCAATTTCCACTTCTTTTGGCATTACAATATGCCTTTTATTTTTTGTAAGCACTAAAAAACTACAACTTCACATTTTCAACGCAACCTTTCCTTTGGACTTTTGCTTTTTACTTTCTTTCTCTTTTTCTTCTCGAAGTCTTGCGTTTTGAAAATCGTTTAATTTTTCAGGGTCGCCAAAAACATCAATTTTTTCTTCAATCTCTTTAACTTCATCATTTGTTTGTTTTTTGTTTTCTTCGTTTAAGCGTTTTCTCTCTTGTCCTTCTTGCATTTTCTGTTCAAGAGCGACTCCGAGTTCATCAAGTTCATGTTTGAAAGCTTTTCTTTCTTCTGCGCTCCAATTTTTTCCATTCCTTAGAAGTTCCCTTCTTGCAGATTCTCTTGCAACTTTAACATATACTTCCATTTTTGATTTGCTTTCATAAAGGTTGTCATAAAGGTTGACAATGTCCCTATGATCATTCAAAAGTTTTCTTACCAACTCAGCATCAACATTTTGACACCAAGAAGGAGTTCCTTTAATTGAAATGACAACCCCCGATCCTCCACGACTGTCTTTGTAAACCAACAACTCGTGGACATCAGAGTTTGTTCCATATTCATAAATTTCTTCGTTGCTGCTTGCAAAAACAACTTGTTCGCTTTCGGTGTCAACAAGAACCTTTCCCCCTGACATATCATCAAGCAACAAAAAGATTTTTCCTTCAGCGCCACCATCAGTTAAATAGATTGGCACATCGCGGTCATCAGACCATTTGAGAGTGTAAAAGAAACCATCATTTGTAGTAAATTTTGGCAAAATACTTCCATTACTTCTATCAAGTCGATAAATTTGAGAAGTTTCTTTTTCAACTAAGAATAATGTGTCTTGGTCATCAAACATTGTTGTATCATCATCAATAAGTTTTTTATAATAGACCCTTCTACCTTCTCTTTCCCCGTTTTCGCCAAGGACCCTACCGTTTTTGTCAATGAGTGCATAACTTCTCTTTCCTTGCTTGTCATAACCAACAAGAATACCTTTGTCGTTATACCAATCAAGTGCATCCCACTTTGAAATGAGATATCTATGTTCATTCTCAAACAAAAAAACTTTGTTGTAGCGTTTGTCAGCCTCAACCCTCTTCACACCTTCTGTTGAACAAAAATGTTCTCTTGTATCATCAATTTTGTAAACACATTTTTTGTAAGCATATTTTACATTTTTCAAAAATCCCATTTTCTTCTCCTCAAAACTTTTATTGTTAAAATAATTTTACAATATTTCTCCCCTTGTGTCAATAGTCAAATTGCAAAAAGGCTTCAATTTTTCAATAAAAAAAGACCATTTTTCAGTCTTTAATTTTCACCAAATTCTCTTTCCTTTTCAGTCGTTTTGTTTTCGGTTAAATGCGTATGGTTAACATCTTTCTCTTTAAAAACCATCGTTGGGTCGGCATTGATGTGTTTGTAGCCATCAACAACCATCAAACTACCCTTGTCAATCAGCACTCTGCCAAACGAACACCCAGACCTAAACACAAAGGAATTTTCTTCTTCATCAAATTTCAATGCATCTGCCTGCAATGGCAAAATTTTTAATGATTTTGAAAGTAAGATTCCTTTCTTTCCTGTTGAATAAGTAGCAATCAATGCCCAGTTGTCTTTGTCAATTTCAACTGCGGAAGCCAAATCAACATCACACAGCACTTCAAAATGCATAGCCGAATTTGGGCCATCTTTACATTGAAAAGACTGCCTATAATTTTTCCCATTCCATAAAGAGAATGTGTTAAACTTTTTAAACAATATTAACTTGTCAGGAAACACCTTTTCATTGACAACAATTCGTTGATATCTTTCTTTATCAACAATTCCCTTTTTGTCAACAAGTGCACAACCACTTTCAAGTTTCACAGCACCTTTATCACCAAGCCAATACAACGGTTTGTATGCTCGTTCTTCTGTGTTTTTAAGTTTTAAAACTTTTCCATCTTCAAAAACAAATGCTTTGCCTATTTTTGTCGTTGCTATCGCAACCCCTTCTTTTGAAAAATGCAGTTGTAGTCGGTCTTTTTTTCTTAACTTCAAGCAATAAATCTCCTTAGTTTCCGCACTAGTATAACCAAATTCAAACAACTTTGTCAACCAAACAACAGGTTTGTTAAAATCTTTCAAAAAGCTTGACATTCACTTTTTTGTGTGGTAAAATTTTTCCAACTATCGTTGAAGGGACTGTTGACAATGCAAGTTTTCCAGAGAGTTTGCGGTTGGTGAAAGCAAATAAAACGAGCGGTCATTTCCACCCCAGAGATACTTGCGATGAGTAAGACTGATTGTTGAACAGTGTTGCAATTTCGACAAAAAGAGTGGAAACAAACTGTTTCAATTAGAGTGGCACCGTGGTTTTTCAATCACCTCTAAAAAGAGTTTTTCTTTTTGTGAGGTGATTTTTTAATTTGTTAAATCTTTTTAGAAAAAACTTCGCAAAGAAGAAATTAAAGGAGAGGATATGTTTCTTAAAACGAATAAAAATTTCAAAAAAGTCAACATTTCCCGCAAGGGATAAGTCTTTTTATGTAAAGTTTTAAGCAAACATAAATTTGTGCAAATGTGCACAACTAAAAATATAAATTATAGGAGAGAAAAATGATTGACATTAATTTAATTAGAACAAACAAAGAACTTGTTAAAGAAAACATAAAGAAAAAATTTCAAGACGACAAACTGCCTCTTGTTGACGAAGTTGAAGCCCTTGACAAAGAAGTTCGTGCTTTGAAACAAGAAGGAGACACTTTGCGTGCAAGCAGAAACACTCTTTCAAGTCAAATTGGTGCTCTTATGAAGGAAAAGCGTTTGGAAGAAGCAAATGCAATTAAAGAGCAAGTGAGAAAAAACAATGAAAGAGTTGCTGAAATCGAAAAAGAAGAAGAAATTTTGCAAGAAAAAATCAAAAAAATTATGATGACAATTCCAAACATCATAGACAAAACTGTTCCTATCGGAAAAGATGACAGCGAAAATGTTGAAATTCAAAAATATGGCGACCCTATTGTGCCAGCATTTGAAATTCCTTATCACTCTGATATTTTGGAAAGTTTCTGCGGTCTTGACAAAGAAAGCGCTGGCAGAACAAGTGGAAATGGATTCTACTATCTTATGGGAGATGGCGCCCGTTTGGTTAGCGCTATGTTAAGCTATGCTAGAGATTTTATGATTGACAAAGGTTTCACCTATTGCCTCCCTCCTTTTATGATTCGTGGAGATGTTGTAAATGGCGTTATGAGTTTTGCCGAAATGGACGCTATGATGTATAAAATTGAAGGCGAAGACCTTTATCTTATCGGAACGAGCGAACACTCTATGATTGGAAAATTTAAAGGTCAAATCGTTCCTGAAAAACAACTCCCTCTTTGCTTGACATCTTACAGCCCTTGCTTTAGAAAAGAAGTTGGTGCTCACGGAATTGAAGAAAGAGGCATTTATCGTGTTCACCAATTTGAAAAACAAGAAATGGTTGTTTTGTGCAAACCAGAAGAAAGTATGCAATGGTATAACAAGATGTGGTCTTATTCTGTTGAACTCTTTAGAAGCTTGAACATTCCTGTTAGAACCCTTGAGTGTTGCAGTGGCGATTTGGCAGACCTTAAGGTTAAATCTTGCGACCTTGAAGCGTGGAGCCCAAGACAAAAGAAATATTTTGAAGTTTGTTCTTGTTCAACTCTTGGCGATGCACAAGCAAGACGACTTGGAATTCGTGCAAAAGGCGAAAACGGAACATACTATCTCCACACACTTAACAACACAGTTCTTGCTTCAACTCGTGCACTTATTGCTCTTTTGGAAAACAACTTGCAAGCCGACGGCAGTGTAATTGTTCCAAAACCACTTCAAATGTATATGGGAGGCAAAGAAAGAATCGTTCCTTGCAAATAACATCACTTTTGCTTGAACTCAATTCTTGTTACAAACTTAAAAATTTTCATAAAATTTTAAATATTTATTCAAAAAGGGGTTGTTGCGACCTCTTTTTGTTTTTATTTTTTCATTAACACTTCCACGGACTATAGTTTTTTTCATTTTCTTTTTTTGAGTTTTCACAATCTTACACCTAAAAACATATTATTCCTTATGGAAGAAAAGTTAATTATAAATGGAGGCAAAAAACTTTACGGGCAAATCAAAGTTGACTCCTCAAAAAATGCCTTTCTGCCAATCTTGGCAGGAACGCTTCTTTGCAACAATCAAGTCTGTTTAAAAAACTATGTAAACCTGTCAGACCTTCGTGCTATGCGACAAATTTTGGAAGAACTTGATTGCAACACTTATCTAAATGGCAACAACCTGATAATTGACCCGACAAACGCATCTTTTTCACGAATTGGACACGAACTTACAACAAAACTTCGTGCATCTATTTTTTTGTTGGGACCTATGCTTGCACGCTTCAAGAAAGCAATAATCGCCTACCCCGGAGGTTGCAGGATTGGAGCAAGACCAATTGACATTCACCTAAAAGGCCTGCGTGCTTTGGGAGCAAAAATTATTGAGAGGCACGGATATCTTTATTGCTATGGCGAAAATATGAAAAGCGGAACTTTTGTTCTCGACTTTGCAAGCGTTGGTGCAACAGAAAGTCTTATGATGTCGGCAATTCTTTTAAGCGGAAGGACAACATTGAAAAATGTTGCAAAAGAACCAGAAGTGGAGGATTTGCAAAACTTTTTAAATGCAATGGGGGCAAGAATTAATGGTGCAGGAACCGACACTATTGTCATAGACGGCGTCAATTCCCTTAGTGGAGGAGAATATTGTGTTATGTCCGACAGAATTGTCGCAGGAACATACCTTCTTGCCGCAGCTTCTTGCGGTGGAGAAATTGAACTTACAAACACAAACCCAAAGCACAATGAAAGTCTTATTTCTTTTTTGTCGCAAACCGCTTGCAAAATTGAAACTTTTAGTGATAAAATAAAGCTGAAAGCAGACAAAAGACTTTCTTCAATTAAAAAAATTCAAACCTTGCCATATCCAAATTTTCCAACAGACTTGCAACCCCAAATGATGGTTTTGCAAAGCGTCAGCGAAGGAACCTGCCTACTGACAGAAAATCTGTTTGAAAACCGATTTGGAATTGTCAGTGAACTTGACAAAATGGGTGCGGACATCACAATAAAAAACCATTCCGCATTAATAAGAGGTGTGGAAAAATTGTATGGTGCAGATGTTTTTGCAACCGACCTTCGTGCCGGTGCTGGACTTGTTTTGGCAGGCCTTGTTGCAGAAGGTTACACAACCATAAGCAACATAGATTTCATTGACAGAGGTTATGAAAAAATTGAAGAGAAATTCAAACTTTTGCAGGCTGACATAAAAAGGATATAATTTGAGCAAAAAACTTATCATCTCTCTTTCTTGTATTGGTGCAATTGTGGCAATTGTTCTAGTGTTGTTTTGGACACTGTTTGCTTTATCATCGACCTCAGTGCAGTTCCATTCAACTACGAAAAATTTAAACCTAACTGAAGAAGAAATCATCGAGGCAGCAAACTTTAATTATGGTTCAAGCGTGCTGTTTGATGGAAAGAAAAAATATGTCAAAAATTTGGAAGACAAGGCTTTAGAAAATGCCAACTTTGCTTATTTGAAAGTTGTCAACATTGAAACCGTTTTTCCAAACAAAATGATAATTCACATTGCTGAAAGGGAACAACTCTTTGCAATTTTCCACGAAGATAAGTTTCTTCTTTGCGACAGAGAATTGAGGGTTCTTGAAATTTTGGACAATTTTGAAAACAAAACCAGCAACGCACTTGTTGTAAACAACCTCACTATCTTAGACAGCGAAATTAAAGTTGGACAATTTTTGAATGTCAAAGAAGAAGCAATAAAAAAATTCTACAGTGTAATGGCAAAAAATAATAGAGACTTATCTCAAATATATTCAAAATTCAAATCTCTCAAAGTTTCAACTTATCCCGAAATTTTGACAAACACAGAATATGTTTCTTTTGAACTTGTTTCCCACCAAAACAGAAAATTTGTGATAAACAATCCTGACTTTGCATTTGCAAATAAAGTTCAAAAACTCTTTGCAACAGAAAGTGCACTGTTCTCTCAAAAGACAGATGAAAATGGAAACATTCTCACTGCAAACAATGAAATTTTATATGTCGTTAAAACAGACAACAACGAACTTATCTCTTTTGAAATGGCAAAAACATTAAAAGACGATTCAGACACTCCTCTTTATGGCGAAGACGACAAATTTGCATTAACTTATGAACATTTGTCAAAATGTTACATTAAAATTGACAACCTAACAATAACCAAGCATACCCCACGCACCGAAAAAGACATTTTCTATGCCCTTGTTGAAATATAAAAAAACACAAATTTCTTTGTGTTTTTTTCTTATTCATCTTATGTCTCAAATTTAAATTTTACATATTATTGCCAAATGACAGGAGTTTTTCCATCTGTGTCATAATGCCAATAACTGCCCGCATCACTGGCAGGTTGTGTTTCAGCATAATAATAAACTTTAATGTCGCCTCTTGAAAGGATTTCCTCATTTGAATCTTTTTCCGCAACAGTTTCTTTTGTTTCTTCAAAGAAAACCTCTATGCTGTCATAAACATTCCAAAAGGAAGGATATTCCTCTAATGTGTCTTTGATTATGAATTTGGTATATCCACACCTGTTTACAGTAATACCCCAAGAATCAACAATTTTCAATGTAACATCAGTCCCATCTTCTTTTGTAAATGAAATTTCTCCACCCAAAGTCAAATATCTTGCTTTATAATAATTAAGGTTGAATGTATGGATATATTTCAACTTAGCAGTATTGTTATTATAATTTGCCTCATAAATAAGAATCCCGTGCCCTGCAGTTGAACCAATTGCAATATTGTTGCCTAGATATGAAACATCATTTTCAATGTCTTTGTTTGGAAAAACAATCCATTCACTTAAAGTCCCATTATATGTTTTAGGAACATAAATTACCATAGGTTCTCTTGATCCATTATAAACAATGTCATTTACAACATAAATCTTTCCTTGATGTACCACAAGTTCTGGCAAATATACGATTCCTATAGAATTGTGAGTCATTCCTGCTTTGCCATTTGCAAATGCAGCAGTTCTGTTAACCTCATTAAATTGATATTCAAACTCACTCCCCGTTTGCTGAAATTTGCTCGCCAACTCAGTATTCCATTTTGCATATAAGGTAATGTCATTTTTAACACTTTGAAATTCATCTACCCTAACACCAGAACCAGTGTACCAACCATCAAAGAATTGTCTTAAAATGTCATCTGAAAATCTATACAAAATGAAACCAGCATTTTTCTCTATTTCTTTGCTGTAAATTATTTCAACATTCCCCTGTTCAATGGTTTGTTTTTCCAACTCAAACCCTTCGACATCAAATGTCAATCCTCCACTAACAATCTTTTGAAGTGCTAAATAATCAGTGTCTGCAAAATTTAAATCATATTGAACAGTGTAGGTTTCAATTTGAGGTGCCTGCGGTGGCGTTTCAGGTTCCTGTGGCAATGTAGGGTCCTTATCTTTTGAGCAAGCACCCAAACAAAACATTGCTGGGATAATAAAACAAAATGCAAAAATTGACAATAATATTTTTCTTTTCATTATTTTCCTCCATTTGTATTTGACTTCATTATATATCTTAGCATACTAAGAAGTCAAGTTATTTTTAAAATTTTTTAGTAAACTAAGAAATATGAGTTACTTTGCTTCAAACCTAAAAATTTTAAGAAAAGAAAAAAATCTGACTCAACCTCAATTGGCAAAAGCACTCAATGTGAGCAATGGAATGATTTCTTTCTGGGAAAATGGAATTTATGAACCAACCGCCTCAAACATCATTGCAGTGGCAAAGTTTTTTGACATCTCAATTGATGAACTTCTCTTAAACCCTCTAATTTAAAAAAAGAACAGTCCACCCTGTTCTTTTTTTATTTTTCAAAAATAAATCAATTTGTCAATGCATTTCTACTCCATCACAAAAGCCCCTTCCCCCGCTTTGACTATCAACATTACAACCCCAACCGCCACCATAAACACCGCAACAACAGTCCCACCACTTGAAATAAACGGAAGTGGCAATCCTGTTGGCGGAATTGAGCCTCTTAACATCAGTTATTGTATTATAAATTCTTCACACATTCTTCTGTACTTATTTGTTCTTTTGCACATTTAATTAATCTTTCAGCATTCAATACATTCAGTCCAGAAGAAGAAATGTCGCAACTTTTTTGACAAAGCTCAGTAAATTCTTTAAATGTTAAATTAGGATTGACTTGTAAACATAATGCATAATAACCTACCACCTGCGGAATTGTCCAAGAAAAACAATCTATTGATTCATACTTATAACCATTTATTGTACAAAACTCAGGAATTGTTCTACCAGAGCAAAGAATATTAATTTTGTCTTTCACTTTATTTTCGTAAGGTTTCCCCTTTGCAAAAGAAGCTGGATTATAATCATCAATCTCATCTTTGGCATTCAAGAAGTTTGTTCCACAGCAAAAGAATTGTTCCCCAAATCTAGTAGAATCTACCAACTCACAATTTAATTGTTTTAATTCTTCAACGAGTTTAATACATTCTTGTTGATATATAAATGGATTATCATCATCTGTTAATGAATAACTATAATTAATAATTCTTATTTTTTCGCCATTTAAAATTCTAGTTTTTATATTTTTTAAAGCATTTAAAACATCTAAAGAACAATCTTCTTCATCAGATACTTCATAATATAAAATCTTTGATTTTGGTGCTATGCCTAAATTCTTTCCACAAAGTTTTGCAAGAACATCTTCCATATGAAAATGATAGTCACCTATTTCAGCATTACTTAAAGTGTATTTTATGAGATTTGCGTTCACAAACTCAATATGATTTTCGCCTTGAAATCTATTATCTATAACAGCAATAGCAATGCCTTCGCCATTAATTCCATGATTATGTAAATTTTTTACACCCTCGTTTGTTGTTGTGAATTGCTTTAAAATTTCTTGTGGATTAAAGCCTTTTGGAAGTTTGTCTAATGTAGGCCATTTTGTGCTAGATGAGAAACAAAGTTTTGTCATAGCTTCAAGACTACAATTTGAAAAATCATATTCGCTATAATCTACATAACAAATTCCCCAGTTGTCAAACATGTATTCTCCACATAAAGCTAAAATACTTTCATCCGTTACAACTTTTGGTAAGTCTGGTTTTTTCATTTCTCTTTTTTTTTAAATTCTTCAAATGTTTGTGGTTTATTTGGTGTTTCCATGTTTTTCCCCATAATATTTCTCCTACATTGTTAATATAACATATCATCATTACAATTAACAACTTAATTCAATACAATCATCATATCTTTCAAGAATCTCTGGAAAATCTTTAAAAAACTTTTTTAATGTTGTATAAACATTGGGTTCGTTTAATTTGGATTTTTCGATGTAGCAATCATATGTTATTTCATAATCATATCCACCTCTAAAATCTGATATTTCTGATAAAATTTCCTGAATCTTAGATATTTTCTTATCACCGACAACAATTACCTCTTTTTGACTATTCAAAAGTATACTTGCACATTCACAAAGTTCTTCTTGATTTATTTCATCGTCTAATAAAATTAATTTTTTCATTAATTCCCTCCTATACATTGACAAATCTATTTGTCGATGTTATAATAACATTAACGTTAACGTAAAGGTCAATAGGTTATGGAAAATTTATTAAAAATAAGTGAAATAAGTAAAAAATACAAAACAACAAACAGACAGTTAAGGTTTTATGAAGAAAAGCAAATACTAAAACCTGCATTTATTGATAAAAATAATGGTTACCGATATTATTCGGAAAAAAACTGCAAAGAACTGGAAAAAATCCTATGTTTAAAAGATATAGGATTTAGTTTAAGTGATATATTAACTTTTTTAACTTCTAATGATGAGTTGAAAAAATCACTTTTGCTTAAATATTATAATTTAAATCAGCAAGAAAATGATGTTTTAACTCAACTCATAAATACTTCTGATTATAATCTAAATTTTATAGATGAAATTAAATACAAGGGAGATAATATAAAAAGCAAAGACCTATCAAAACTTAAAGGTGTTTGGTTACTAGAAGATGCTTATAACAATATTAATGACGCAAAACATCAATTAAACAAGATCGACGGTTTTTCTCCTTACCAATTTTTAGCATTTGATACAAACGGAAACTCCCCTTGGTTCTATACGGCTAATGATAAAAAACTTATTTTTAATACCTTTTATTTGCCATGTAGTGAAAATTATCAAATAATACAAAATTACCTTTATCTAAAAATAACAAACTTTAACCAACATATTTTTGCAGACAATAAAAAACCTATAGAAAAACCCCATATTTTAGTTTACAAAAAATTTTCAAACGAATATAACGATTATATTAAATTCATTCACGAAGATGATGATATTACAGAATTTATTTTAGATAAAAATATTCTCGGAACTTGGAAAACGGAAAGCAATAAATTCTTAATTGTTGAAAAAAACGGAAATGGTTACATCTGCTCTAACAAAGGAATTGAAAATTTGTCTTGGACAAAAAACTTCTTTTATAATAACAATCTCAAAGTAAGATTAAACTATCAAATAAAAAATAATTGTCTAATTTTAGAAAAGAAATCTCGTACATACAGATTTTGTGGAATAAATAATCATTCCGATAAGTTTACAAAAATAATTTTTTAATAAAACTTATATCACAAAAAAATGTATGCAACTTGCATACATTTTGTATACACTTCAATAAAAAAACTAAATTCTATTTTTTAGCGATTGCCTATCTACATTCAGAACAACCCCTATCGCACTCATAAACACAAGCAATGAAGTTGAGCCAGCAGAGATGAACGGAAGTGGAAGTCCTGTTGGCGGAATTGAGCCTGTTACAACTGCAATGTTAAGAAGGGTTTGAACGGCAATTACAAGGGCTACTCCACAAGCAAGCAAACACCCAAAGCGGTCTTTTGCATTGAGCCCAATCTTGAACAGCAAAAAAACTAAAATAAAATAAATAGACATCAAACAAATACAACCAAAAAGGCCAACTTCTTCGCCAATTATTGAAAAAATAAAGTCGCTTTCTGCAAATGGCAAAAACAAGTGTTTTTGTCGTGAATTAAAAAGACCAACTCCAAAAAGCCCGCCGTTGCCCAAACTGTAAAGCGATTGAATGAGTTGGAATCCCTCTCCTTGCGGACTCGCCCAAGGGTTAAGAAAAGCAAACAGTCGTTTCATTCTATAAGGTTCCGCCAAAATGAGCAAAGGAACTGCCGCACAAGCAACAGATGAAAACATCAGCGTGTGTTTTTTGCTTATACCACCAACAATTAACATAAAAAAGGTTACGAAAGCAAGACACATTGTAACACTCATACTTGGTTCAATGATAACCAAAACACACAAAATCCCAGCAACTGTCAACGGAGGAATCAACCCCTTGAAAGTTTTGATTTTTTCGTGCTTGTCCGACAAATACGCTGCCAAAAACAAAACGAGTGCAAACTTTGCAATTTCAGAAGGTTGAATTGAAATTCCAAGCAAGTTTACCCATCTCTTTGCACCGTAACTTTCGACACCAAGCCCTGGCACAAAAACCAAAGTGAGAAGGATTAGACTTGCACACAAAATCCACCATTTGAACCTTTTTAAAATGTGGTAATCAACAAAAGCAAAGAACAACATTGCGGGAAGTCCAAGAACAATTCCAAACAACTGCTTAAACAAAAAGAAATATTGGTTTCCATATCTATATTCTGCGGAATAACAACTTGCACTGTAAACCATTATGCAACCAAAAACAACCAGTCCCAAAACCAACAAAACAACCACCATTTGTCTTTTTGAAAATAATGGTTGTTTCTTAGCATAAATCAACTTCCCGTTGCCACTTTGTGTTCGTTTAAAATTTTTGCTTTCTTTCACCGCAAGTTCTTTTTTGCCATTGATTGATTCAGTATTATTTTTGATTTTACTTAAAATTGACATAACTTATCCTTTTTGTCAAACCCCAGTGGTCAAAATTCCGGCAAGAACCGATAAGCACACAACCATTGTGATTACAATATATATTATGACAATTTTGTTTTCGTGAACACCTTTTTTCTCAAAATGATGATGAAGTGGTGCCATAAGGAACACTCTTTTACCAGTTCTTTTAAAGTGGAACACTTGAATGATATCACTCAACGCTGACAAAACAAACATAATTCCCATAATCGGAATCAACAGTTCCATTCCACTGACAACTGCCACAACTCCAACAAATCCCCCCAGTGCAAGAGAACCTGTGTCGCCCATAAAAATCTTTGCAGGAAATCCATTAAACAACAAAAATCCCAAGATTCCACCACAAAGACCAAAACAAGCAAGAGCCAAGTTGTTCATTTCCGCTTGTCCAAAAAAGCTTAAAATAATTCCAAAAAAGAGAAGATAAACAAACGACACCCCTCCAGCAAGTCCATCAAGACCATCTGTCAAATTTACACTGTTTGTTGTTGCCACCAAAACAACAATTATTAAAGGAATAACCCAAACCCCAATGTCAATCGACCAACAAAAAAAAGAAATTGTTGTTCTTCCAGAGAAATAGACATAAAGTGCAACAATAATCGCCAGTCCAACTTGTCCAACAATTTTTTGATAAGCCTTGAGTCCCTTGTTGTGGCGATAGTGAACTTTAATGAAATCATCTAAAAAACCTAGCAAACCATACGAAAATGCTACAACAATGCAAAACCACGCCAAAAATTGATTATGACTAAAAAAGAAACAAGAAGAAAAAAGCATTGCCAACAAAAAGATAATTCCTCCCATTGTTGGAGTTCCTTCTTTGCTTGCATGCTTGTCCACATAGTGCAAAATGCTTTGCGAAGCCTTAAGCTTTTTGCAAAACATAAGCACAATTGGAGCAATTACTGTTGCAAACAAGAAACAAATCAGTCCACAAACAATAAACCTTGTCATCATAACAATTTTTCCTTTTCTTGACTTAAACTCTTAAATTTTTTATCTCTACAATATTTATAGACCTCATCAAAATCATTATAAGGATATTTTTTCGTCCCAATTTCCTGATATTTTTCCGCCCCCTTGCCAGCAATAATAACCACATCTCCCTCTCGAGCAAAATCAAGCATCTTCCTGATTGCTTTTGCGCGATTTAGTTCAACAAAATGTGGCTTTTCCATTCCTGCCTCAATGTCCCCCACAATGTCTTGGGCACTTTCAAGACGAGGATTGTCGTTTGTTAAGCAGACATAATCCGCAAGTTGTTCTGCCACTTTGCCCATTTGAGGTCTTTTTCCTTTATCACGATTTCCGCCACAACCAAAAACAACAAAAATTTTTTTGTCTGTCATCTTTCTTGCCGCCTTTAAAACATTAAACATTCCGTCAGGCGAATGTGCAAAATCAATGACAGCATATTTTCCATCAACATTAATTACATTAAATCGTCCTTCTACAGGACTTATACAATTCATCCCGTCAGACAATTGTTTTTCTGAAAGTCCCAACTCTTGGCAAACAAGCAATGCTGCCAAAGTGTTATAAACATTATAATCTCCCACCAAACTGCTTCTAACATTCACAATTGCATCGTTTACATTTGCAACAAATTTTGAGCCTGCCAAACCACAATCAACATTAACTGCAAAGCAATCGCTAGGATATTCAAGCCCATAAGTTGAAATCGGAACATTTGTTTTATATAAAAGTTTTCTCGCCCTTTCATCATCAACACAAACAACAGCCTTTTTTATATGTTTTTTGTTAAAAAAAGAAAGTTTGGTCTTTTCATATTCCTCCATAGTCTTAAAATAATCTAAATGGTCTTGAGTTATATTTGTTAAAACACCCAAATCAAAATTTATGCCATTAATTCGTTTTTGGTCAATCGCGTGTGCCGACACTTCCATAACAACACACTCAACCCCGTCGTCATACATTTCTTTGAATGTTTTGTGCAAAAAATCCGCATCTGGGGTGGTAAGCGGACACTCTTTTGTTTTTCCATTGTAGAAAACTCCACTTGTTCCAATTATGCCAACCCTTTTTCCGTTTCTACGCAAAATCTCTCCCACAATGTGAGATGTTGAGGTTTTTCCATTTGTCCCAGAAATCGCAATCATTTGCATCTTGTCGCAAGCATTTCCATAAAACTGTTTGCTAGCTTTTGCAAAACAATCTCTAACATCTTCAACTTTAATGCTTTCTTTCACCCCACAATCAAACTCACTAACAACAACACTTGCGCCATTTTTTAAAGCCTCTTGACACCTTTGCAAAGACTTTGCTCTGTCCTTTGAAAGAGAAAAATAGATATCTCCACCCTGACATTCTTGACTGTTTTGCCTAACCCCCTCAACCTCTAAATTCTCAAAATTAGAAAGATTCTCATTGCTCAAAATTTGTTTAAGAACCATATAAAAACTCCTTTTAAAACATTTTAATACATCAACTTTCTCATTAGTGTATGTGTGCTAAAATAAGCTTTAATTTGACAATCTTTTTACATTTTTAAATTTGCAAAAAAAACATATAATCTATTTTTTTTGCAAAAATAATAAAATAAATGCGTGTTTTTTACAAAAAAAACAATAAAAAATAGATTTTTTGCATTTTTTATAATTAAAAATTATTTTTTTGGTTATTTTTTTAATTTTTGTTGATGAAGATTAAACATTTTTAAAGCATCGCTTTCAAAAGTTTTTATAAGAGAACTTTCTTCATTTAAATTTATCTCACTTTGATTTATGATGCTTGACAAAATTTCCGAAAATTTAATTTCTTTATATAAATAAAAAGAAAGGGAACCCGGAATTGTGTTTATTTCATTAACATACAATTTTTCTTCGTTTTGGTCATAAAGAAAATCAACCCTTACAACCCCTTGACACTCAAACAACTCATACACTTTTTTTGTCAACTGCTTGATTTCTTCTTCTAATTTTTTGTCTGGTTTTTTTGACCTAGCCTTGTCTGAAAGATATTTGTCTTCAAAAGAGAAAATTTCGCTCTTATTTTGAACTTCATTAACAGAAGAAACAAACAGATTTTCCTTAAAAACAAAACACGCACAATTAAACTCTCTTAAATTTCTCACCATTTCTTCACACAGGATTTTTTTGTCAAATTTAAATGCCAAACCAATCGCATCTATTAATTCTTCTTTGTTTTTTGCAACACTTATGCCTATGCTACTTCCTAAGTTTGAAGGTTTGACAATCAAAGGGAATCGCAATTCTTCAACTTTTCTTATTTCATTATCAATCGACTTTCCATTCTTCAAAACAACAAAGTTTGGGGATAAGATATTATTTGCTTGCAAAACATATTTCATAAAAACCTTATCCATACAAAGAGAAGAACTCAAAACATTTGGAGAAGTTTGTGCAACATTGCATACTTTAAACAAGCCTTGCACCGCACCATCTTCTCCAACATTGCCATGACAACAATTCAGCACCGCATCAATTTTTTTATATGGGACATATTTTTTGCCCTTCAAAATTAAGAGCAGATTTCCTCCAAGTTTTATTGAAACCTCTTTTTTGCCCAAAGCAAGTTCTTCAAATCTTTCAAAAACTTTCGCATCTTCAAAATTTTTCCCAGTCCACCAAGTCCCTTGTTTGTCAATATAGACTGGAACTTTTTCAAAATCGCAAGAAAGATTTTTCATTGCCTGTGTGGCTGTGATAATTGAAATATCGTGCTCAACACTTTTTCCACCAAACAAAATTACAACTATTTTTTTCATAATTCCCTCCTTTTTATATTCACATATGAACACATTCACAACAATGCTATCAAACAAAACTTTTATAAAATCCAATAAAAAAACATAAAAAACAAACAAATTTTTAATAAAAATCATAAATTTTATTATTTTTTACGGTTTTTTTTAAAATTTACTCTTGTTTTTATTTGAAATTATCAGGCAAATCATTTTCAAACAAAACAACCGCACCCTTTTGCAATAAGTTTTTCAACAAAATTTTTTGTTCATTTCTTGAGTTTGCAAAATAGATTTTTGACTTATCCATTCCGCCTTTTAATGCCCCCTCAAACATTGCTTTCTTGTTTGATTCATTCATCAGAATAAAAACATCTGCAACCTTTCCTATCATCACGCCTGCGCGGAAATTAACTTCGAATTGTTCCTTTCCAAGTTCTACCATTCCAGGAGAAACCACAACCTTTTGTCCATCAAACTTTGTCAAGATTTCCAACGCCTGCATAAATCCTTCAATGTTACTATTAAATGAATCATCAATTATTTTTACATTTTCTCCCTTTATCAACTCCAACCTATGAGGAGTAGGTTTAAGCTTTTTAATAGCATTTTTGATATCAAACAAACTCTCTCCCAATATGTAAGCCATTGCACTTGCTTGAACCACATTATCAATGTTTACCATTCCCAAAAGGTTTGTTTCGCACTGCACTTGATTTCCGTCTATGTACAAGACAAAATTTGCCCCTCTTTCACTTATATTAATGTCTTTTGCATAAGCAAACGAATTTTCCTCACAAACCAAAAACTTCTTTAACTTATGCCTTTCATAAAGTTTCTTAGTTTGCCTGCTTTTCCCATTAAACACCACCACATCTTTTGCCTCTTGGCATAGTTCGAATTTTGTATTTACAATATTTTCTAAACTGCCAAAAGTTTCAAGATGACAGTTCCCAATTGGCGTTATCAAAGCAAAATCAACTCCAAAAGTTTTTGCCAAAAACTCTATGTCCCCTTTATGCCTTGCCCCATATTCAACAATCAAATATTCATCAAAATCTTTTAAATTCCCCAAAATTGTTTTACATATCCCCATTGGAGTGTTAAAACTTTTTGGTGTGGCACAAACCTGAAATTGCTCTTTCAAAAGTTCATATAAAATGTTCTTTACAGAAGTTTTTCCAAAACTTCCTGTAATAGCAATAACCTTACAGCCAACCTGTTGCAATCTTTTTTTTGCTTTTTTTATATATATGTTTTTTATCATCTCCTCAAAAGGGAAAGCAATTAAAAAACTAAGACACACAAAAAGCGGCCCCAACAAAAACAATCCTAAAACAGTTAAAAAAATAGCAATAAAATCAAAAATTAATAAAAAAATAACAAAAAATACGCAAAATTTAATTAAAAAATCAAAAAAAATCAATCTTTTTATTCTATTTGTATATTTTAAATCATTTTTGTCATTTTTAAAAAAATTAAATTCAAATATTTTTTTTACATAACTTCCAATCTTATATCCTTCCAACTGAAATTGTTTTAAGAATAAAAAATCAAAAAGACAAAAAATTATTGAGCAAATGAAAACATATAGAACAAACATACAGCCCCCTGCTTTACCCTTCTAAAAAATCTCGCAAAATTGAAATGAACTCAACCCTTTTATCATCAAAACAAAAATGCCCAGCATTTGACAACAAAACAAGTTTTGAATTCCTAATTCCCTTATGTAGTTTTTTTGCCATATAAATTGGCGTGGTCTTATCCTCTTTCCCAAACACAATAAGTGTTTTTGCTCTTATTTGTGGCAAGAAATCGTCCAAATGAGTGTTAACAATATTGCAAAAAACCTTTTTCATATTTTCATCAAGAACCCTATAGTCTGAACTGCCATAACTTGAAACATCTTTTCCAAGTTTTTTTCTGATTTTATATTTTAAAACTGCGACATACCAACTAAATGTCCTTTTTGGTTTTATTCCAGCACTGTCAACAAGAACAAGATTGCCAAACTTTGTTTTGTTTAATGCGGCAAGAAGAATTGCCACTCGTCCACCAAAGGAATGTCCCAAAACACTAAACTTCTCGATTTTTAGTTTTTCACATAAAGAACAAATCATATGCACATATGTAAAAATCGTCCAATCTTGCAAATTTTTAGAACTATTCCCAAAAGGCGGAAAATCTACATACAACAGATTGAAATTTTTAATAAACTCTGAACAAAAAAACAAGCTTTCGTGAGAACACCCCCAACCGTGCAAAATAAGCAAAGTTGAATTTTTAGCATTGTCAACATATTTATAAAAAATTTCCAAATCCTTGAATTTAAATATCATCATTATATTCTATGCATTAATTTCTTCTTTTGTTTAATTTTATATCACAACATACAACCCCCTATCATCAAGCAAATAAAGCAATATTTTTTTGTAAACTTTAAAAATTCGTTTGTAAATGTTTCTTGATATGGTATAATATATTTGACCTTGAAAAGGGTTAATTTAAAAAAAGGAAGGTATGCAAACTTGAACATTACTGACATCAGAGTAAGACTTGTAAACAACAACAACGACAAACTCAAAGCAGTTGCATCAATCACTCTTGACAATGAAATTGTTGTTCACGACATCAAAGTCATCAACGGCAAAGATGGATATTTCCTCTCTATGCCAAGCAGAAAAAACAACGAGGGAGAATTCAGAGATATCGTTCACCCAATCAAGACTGAAGTTAGAGAAAGTTGGAGAAGCCAAATTATTGCTGAGTATGAAAAAGCTCTTGCAAGTGCTGAAACTCAAGAATAATCAAACTTCACAAGACAGCAAAAGTAGAACTTAAAACAAACTTAATGATTGGTTTAAATAAACTTTTCGTATGCAACACAAAGTGTGTTGCATATTTTTTCTTTTCATTTTAAATAATATGAACTTTATATAACAACTTTTTTAAGAAAAAAACAAAAAACATCTAAAAACAATAAAAAACAAGAAAAATTTCTTGTTTTTTTACTGTTTTTTAATATTATTTAATATTTTATTATTTTTCCATCTTTTGCAAAACAATAAATAAATTACAACACAATTACATCAACTTGCTTCCATCGCTTGTTTCAATAACCTTTAAAACATTTTCCTCTTGTCCCGTTGTAGCATTAATGTAAATATAATAAGTCGCACCCTCTCGTTGACACTCTAACTCAAAACACAATACCTCTCTATTATATTCCAAAGGAGCAAGAACCAATCTTTCGGACACAATGTTAAAAGAATTGTCAATTTTTGCCTTCGCATCTTCCACAGCAACTTTTGCTTTATCTATTGTCCTATTTGTATGATTAGTAAAATAACTCATAGCCTCATATCCTACAACATTGCCTTTTTCTAAATCCACCTTAACTTTAACCAAATCTGGATATAAAACAACCCCATTCTGTTTAGGAGTTATGTTAAAATATATTTGAGAATCTAGTTCTTCAAACCAAACAACCTCCCCATCTTCAACCCCGTTTTCTTTTGCAAAGTCAAGCGCGATTTTCTTTGCTTGCTCAAAACCAACAGCCTTTTTATCACTTTCTACATTTCCACTAACGCTTAAAATATGCCCACCGCTTTTTGTTACTTGCACATATAGGTCTTGCTCGTCCGAGGTTGTCAAAGAAAAATTGTATGTAACAAATTTACCATCTGTTTCTCCATCATATTTTAAATTCTTGATGTTTTTAAACATCTTGTCAACTTTTTTATATGCATCTTCCTTTGAAATCAGAGAACCATTCAACCCCCTGATTTTTTGATTTACAACCGAATCCGAGAAAGGCCCATCATATATCATTGAAGGATAATCAGTATCCACACTTTTCATAGATACAAAGCGCGTTGAAAATTCATCATATTCGCCATTCACTCTTGAGCTCGCATCTACAATGCTATAACCTTTACCAATTTGTTGAGACATTTTGTTTAAATATCTTTTCATTTCTGTTAAAGCTTCGTGAATGTTGCTTAAAGAAGTCCTATCGTTTTCCGACAACACCCCTCCTTTTGCGATTTTTTCTTCCAACACTTGAGAAAATCCAGACATTTGATTTATAAATCTAACACTTTGATATATATTATCATTATTAATAGGTAAACTCGCAACATTTACCTGCATAGCTTTTGCTGTCTGAGAAAGTTCTGTAAGCATTTTTCCCTGATAGACCGAACTATCAGATGCCAAAAGTTTACTTATGTTCATATCTGCATTATTTACATTGTCAACCAGTTCATAATAATTTTTTTGATATATATTTTCCAATTTAAGCGAATAAGCGCTTGCTTGCGACATTGAAACCCCATACGCTATCCCAAACCCAAGCGTTGTCGCACCTAAAATTGAAGTTGCAATTGTTAGACCAATTATTGCCTTTTTTTTGTGCTTATTCTCTTTTTTTTCCTCTTTGCTTTTTGACAAAGCCACCTCTCGATTATCCATCACACCTCCTTATACAGCAAAGACATGCTTTCCAATTGTTACCGTAGTTTTCTTGTTATAAATCCATTTGTTTGTCGCAGTTCTAGGATTATAATAAAACAGCGCTCCATAAGTTGGGTCCCACCCATTCAACGCATCTCTTGCCGCATTGTATGCCGTTTTGTTTGGTTCCAAATTAATCTGCCCGTCATTTACAGCAGTAAATGCCCACGGTTGATAAATTACACCTGCTATCGTATTTGGAAATTCTGGACTTTCCACCCTATTTAAAATTACCGCAGCAACAGCAACTTGCCCAGTGTAACTTTCTCCCCTTGCTTCTGCGTGAACACATTTTGCAAGAAGATATAAATCATTATTTGAAGCAGAACTGTCATCACCTTTTAAAGTCATTCCAAGCGCAGCTGCAGTTTTTGGTCCAACAATCCCATCAACAGCAAGACCGTTTTTACTTTGAAAATAACGAACCGCCTTTCTGGTCAAATTGCCATAAATTCCATCAACAGTTCCTGTGTAATATCCCCATCGCTTAAGCTTTGTTTGTACTGTCCTCGTTTGAGATGAAGTCAGCGCCGCCTCAACATATTCAATGTTAGATGTTATGTAAGTTGTGGTTACGACAGCCAATGCCCCAACCGACATAAAAGCAAACACTATTGCCAATGTAACTGCAAAAAATCTCTTTTTCATTTTTTCTCCTTAATGTTGTTTTTCAAAACAAAAATCCGCAACCATAATCAGAAAAAGAATATAATTATCCCGCCTTTTTCCCAACAACGAAATTTTGTTTTAAGTTACATTATTAATTATTTCCCAAATTTTTGAAATATACTCAATGTTTTCATATTTTTTTGAAGATACAAAACATACCGCAGGAAATACAACGCACCACCAATCATCTCCTTGCGAACTTCCCAGTTCAATCTTTAAACAATCATAAACGCCTTCTTCAACAACTAAATCATCATACACCCTCAACGGAACATCTTCTTTGTTTAAAGAAACCTTTACACCATAATCAACATCATTTGCAGATAGCACAGATCTTGCCACCTCATTAATTTTTTCCAAATTTTCATTTATAACTTCTTTCGCTTCATCTTTTGTTTTTGAAAAGGCAAGATAAGGTATTAAATAATCGACAACCGCATCTTTTACCATATATTTAATTTCTTCGTCTTTTGATGTTTGAGAATTTGCCGAAACATAAATTCTTAAATAGTCCTCATTGACTTCCTCTTTATTATCTTTAAAAAACAATATTGAAACAGCAACCAAACAAACACCAACAAATGACAAAATATATTTCATAAAAACCTCACAAATTAATTTTTTGCAAAAAAAATAAGATTTTTTCGCATTTTTTTGTGGATTTTTGTGAGTTTTTTTATTATTTCTACAATTCACAACCAATAAAAAAAGTGCAAGCCGCACTTTTTTTATAAGTTTCCCTATTTATTTGCAAATTTTAATTTTTCTTTTGATAAAAAATCACAATATTTTCATCTTTATCAAGAGGAAAATTTACCGTTGGATTTTGCATAAAAATCGTTTCTTCTCTAACCTTGACTTGCTTTGCAATGTCCCATGCTGTTTGGCCTGCCTGACCAAAGACAACTTCAATTGCACAGTCTTTTTCTGCATATTTCTCTGTCATATCAATTTTAGAAATTACAGCCCCAACCATTTCACAATATATTTCCGCATTGATTTTAAGTTTTGCATCAAAATAGAATTCTCTACCCTTCTTAACAACTACATCAACATCAACAATGCTTGCTTGTGCAATGATGCTTGAATTTTCACATTCAATTGTCGTTTTGTCAGAAACAACAAAAGGAACTTCCATTATAACACTGTTAAGAGAATTGGTTTCATCATTAAGATAGATTACATTTGTTTTTGCAATCCCCTCAACAAAAACCTCTCCCCCAGATAAATATGCATTCGTAATTGCCAAATTACTGCCACCAACAAACAAAATTTTGTCAACACGAGGTTTGTCATCATCTAAAGTCAACGAACCATCTATCTTCGCATCAAAATTTTCATTATGATATTGTTTTGTCATTTCAAAAGATTCGGTAACAATCGAGAGTTCTCCTTCTGTGCTGTAAATGTCTTTAACAACTGATTGTTGTTTTTCTTCAAATGCAACCACTTTAACTTCAATCGGAACAACCATCTTTATGTCAACACCTTTTTCATTTTCAACAAGTTCACACCTTACCAAAGCCTTCTTGACTTGCGCTGACGCTTCACTTAAACTGTCTTTTGTAACCCCATTAAGTTCAACTTCCTCCTTAAAACTTTCTGTCAAATAAGATGTTTCAAAGCGATCCTTTTCTGTAAGATATAAAATTCTCGTTACAACTTCGCCACCGACTGAAACAAAATTTATTCCACTGTCAACAGTTTTAATTGAAACTTGACTGTCTGTCAAAATCACTTTTCTGATAGGTTCTTTGATTGATGTTTGACTCTCAACATTGAAAATGCTTTTCGCCTCTCCAATTAATGTACTGATATAAATCTCATCTTCCTTAAAACAAAGCCCCTCATCACCACTTGCAACAAAATCAACATCTTTATTTTGAATGAGCAATGCCGACTGCTGACAATTGCAAGATATTTTTATATTCGCATTTGTAACTGCATCAATTTGATAATCTTCCACCTCAACATTTACAGCAATTTTGTCGCTAACTGAAATACTCCCATCTTCAACCTTTCCAATAAATGGGCAACTTGCACTGACAGTTCCCACCTCACCATCAATAGTAGAATAGACAATACACAAATCAACATTTCCCGAATAATTGACAACACCATTCAAAATTTCACTGTTTTCAATGACCGCAGTATGACAAACAGACAATATTTTGTCTATTTCCACATCTATGTCTATGTTGCACTCAACATTAAATTGCGACCTCTCCAACCTTTTCTTCCTAACCACACTAAATTTATTTGTTTCAAATGACATACAACCCCTCCAAATCAAAACTATTATATCTTACGACATCTCTCCCGTTGTTAGAACAAAAATGTGAATAAATTTTCTTCTCTATGTCAAAAATCATCACAAGGAGATTTCTATGAGAAAGATAATATATGGTCTTGACGAAATAAAACTGAAAATTTCAAGTCTTAAAGGTCAAAACATTCAAATGGACATAAATAGAGGACGAAAAAAAATCGAAACCATTGAAGCTATTATCAAAGACATTTATCCGAGTGTTTTCACAATTAAAACCGCCGATGAAAAATTGCAGACTTTTTCTTATTTTGATGTTATGTGCGGAAATGTAGTCTTCAATGAGTTGCCTTAAAACATTTCTAAATTTGCCATTTTTTATAATGTTGTTCTTCAAAATCATTTTTTTTGCCATAAATCGTCTTATTGCTTATTGACAATGCCGCTTTCTTGTGTTATACTTTTTTTATAGAAAAGGAGGAATCTTTTATGATTATTCCAAGAAATTTTGAACACAAAAGCATTATTGCAAATTTGACCGACAAAGAAATTTCGGCCATAGACATCCTTGACAAAAGAGGGCAAAGACTGAACCGTCATTCACACATTTGTTTAATTAACAACAACTTTGATGGTTCTGGGCGAAAAATGATTGGATTTTGTCCAGCAAAAGATGAAAATGGAAAGATTTATTATCAAGCACACACAATCCACAC
>JAGBBH010000089.1 GCA_017938505.1 Clostridia bacterium
CGACCTCCAGCGTGACAGGCTGGCGTTCTAACCAACTGAACTACCGAGCCAAGCCGTCATTCTTTTGCAAGACTTTCTTATATTAGCACAAACAATTCTTCTTTTGCAAATGTTTTTCACCAAAATTTTTAAATTTTTTTGGTGGGCCTTCACGGACTCGAACCGCGGACCAACCGGTTATGAGCCGGTCGCTCTAACCAACTGAGCTAAAGGCCCTAAAATCTTGCTCTTTTGCAAACACAAAGTTTGCTGGTCGGGGTGGAGGGTCTCGAACCCCCGACCTCACGGTCCCAAACCGCGCGCTCTACCAACTGAGCCACACCCCGTTTCAAATGTTACTCGAACATTTTATGATAAATTAAAGAATTTGTCAAGGAATTTTCACAAATTTTTTAAAATTTTTATAAAAAAACAAAAAAAGGCAAAGGCTTCGCCCATAAACACTAGCACTTTCGCAAGGAACTTTCAAATCAAGTAAACCGCAAAAACAAAAAAATTAACAAAATTTAAAAATACCATTGAAAAAGACGCCTACATTTGTTATACTAAATATATGAGAAAATTAACATTTGAAGATTTTGAAAGATATGACACAATTTTAAATGACAAAAACGAGGAAAGCGACCAAACTGCATCTTGGAAAGGTTTAAAAGCCACTGAATATGTGAGCAAGTTAGCTTTTAACAGTTTTTGTGGTGGTTCTATGCCGAAGATTTTTTGTCGAACAAGCAGTTCACTTTTTAAAAATCTTTTTCAAGAACTTCGCAAACCAGATTGTTGTTATGTTACCTATTTAAACGACTTTATAAAAAGCACCCCAACAACCACCCCAATTGATAAAGTTTCCGTTCTTTTAAAGAAAACTCATATTCTTTCCGCCAGCCACATAGAAGAAGCAGCGACAATAATCGCAAACACTTTGCAAGTTTCAACAGTTTACAACAAGTCTATATTAATAGATGATAGACAGTATGTTATTTCTGTTGATATGATTGGAAAAGACGAACATTTTTCCCCTGTTTTATTTTTCCAAAGCATAAACGATTACACTCTAGAAGACTGCTTAGATTGTCTTGAAGATTATCTCACAAGCACATATTCATCAATTTCAAATGAAGACATTTTACAGATATGCAAGGATTTTGTTCCAATGTATTTTTATCGAAAACACATTATCAAAGACACAGACTTTTGTGGAAAAAACATTGGTATAATTTACAATGAAAAAGCAAAAACACACAAACTTGCCCCTTGTTTTGATATGGAATGTTCCTTAAAACCTCCGCTGATAGACTATGCCTTGGAAGACCTTGAGAAAGATTTAAAATTCAGTCGAAAACGGTTTCCAACATTAACCGACGACCTTGTAAAACACTACAAAAACTGCCTAAAAACAAATGCGATAGAAAGCAATTTGCAAAAGAATGTTTCAACCGCTTACAACACAAAAACTTTTAATGATTTTGCAACAAACAACTTATCAATATTGATTGACAAATATGAGACAATAACAAAAGGTTATGAAAATTTAAGAATCATATAGCAAACAATCAACTAAAGCACCGAGATGGTGCTTTTTTTTATTGCAATCAACAAATTATAACTATAATTTTCTTCTTTCAAAAAAAATAAATTTGCTAATTTTTATAAAAAATGTCGAAATTTGTTTGGAGGTTACCTAAAAAAAATAGTATAATACAAATCTCTGTCGCAAATTTTTGCTCGGAGTTAAAAAGAAAGAGGATTATGAAAGAAAAAACAAAAGAAAGTATTATACAGAAAATACATTCCACAGCAATAAAAAAGACAGCTGAAGTTCTCACTTTAAGCACCCTGCTCTTTTTGCCTATGGAACTTAAAGCGACCACACAATCCATTTCCCGAACAACAGAAACTGAATATACTCAATCAAACAAAATAACCTTCGTAGGCGAAACATTATCACTCTTGCCAACAATGGAAGAGGCGTATAACAGACTTTCTGCACTAGACTCAACAACACCCCTGCCAAAACAAATAAACCGTTTAGCTCTTCCAAAAAACAATGAAAGCATAAAGATAAATTTCACATTCCAAGCAACCCCTGCCCAACAAAATCTGTTTAACCAAGCAATTTCAGAGTTTAACGATATTTTTGCAGTCATAAACCCGGCTTATTTTTTTGAAGCAAACTATTCGCCTTCAAAATCCGACTTAACAAACATATACAACATATCTGTGAAAGGTGTTGAAACTTTCGAGGATAAAAATATGCTTGGTCTTGCGACTTCAATTTGCAAAGATTTGACAAATGAAATAGACGGAAAGGAGTTATATTCACACCAAATTGAAATTAAAGAAAGCATATTAACGGACAGCAATAAACTTTTAACTGTTTTCAAACACGAAATTATGCACCTTCTAGGTGCTGAAGATGATTACAGTCAATCAAACACGATAATGCGACAACTTGACACAAACAACATCACTCACCTTTCAAGTGCTGACATTAATTTTTTAAACTCGCTTTACTATAAAGAAAACAACACATATTCGCAAAACGACATAAAAAATTTTGCAGACACTTATGAAATGAACAATGCCTTTATGTGGTCAAAAAGACAACAAGAACATTATCAAGAGTTTTGTCTAGATGCACTAAAAACCCACTTCAATGCTTTGACAGAAGAAGAATTGCTTAAACAAATATCAATCACATTTTCAGAAAAATACACTGACTTTGAGATTAACGAATTTACTCACAACCTTCTTGCACATTCAGAAAAAACCGACAATTTTAATTTAACAAATTTTGGAGAATTATTACAACAAGACCAAAACACATCAATTCACAAATTTATCCAAACATCAGAAAATTCAATAATAGCACACAATTACAGAGATATAGATTGCTCACAAAAAATGCAACTTTATCATTTTGAAAGAACCTTAAACAATCTAACAAAATATGAGAACTTTTTAGGCAACGAAAAAACAGCATACATTACAATAAACAACTATGTTTTGCAAGTGGACTATGACATAAACGAAGACGGGAAAGTCAATTTCACCCCTACAAATTTATACAAACAACTCAACTATTCCAAAGAAGAATATGTGGAAACTCTCACTTCCAACCAAGACAACATCACTTCGTTATGCACAGAAAATTTTCAACTTGCAAAATAATCAATAACATATACTGGCAAGAAAAAACAAGATAACTTCTTGTTTTATTTTATTTTTAACTAAGTTTTTTCTTCAAGTTTTCCAAGATTTTATTTTCAAGCCTTGACACTTGAACTTGAGAAACACCCAACCTTTGAGCAATTTCGCTTTGAGTTTTATCATAGAAATAGCGCATAAGAATAATTTGCTTATCCCTTTCCTCAAGTTTGTCTATCATATCTTTTAGTGCAAATTTATCAACAAAATCCTCATTTTGCTGGCTATCAAATCGGTCAATAATTGTCAATCCATCTTCTTCGCCATCTTCAAGAGGAGTATATAAAGAAACTGGCATTTTTGCAGAATCCATAGTCATCACGACTTCCTGTTCTGTGATTTTAAAATGATTTGCAATTTCAGAAATGGCAGGATTTCTTTTATTATCAGCAAAAAAAGCATTAACAAATTTATTAATTTTCACATTTAACGCTTTGATTGCTCTAGAAACCTTAACAGCGCCATCATCACGCATAAATCGTTTAATTTCACCAATCACCATAGGCACAACATAAGTTGAGAACTTGCAATTAAAAGATAAATCAAAATTATTAATTGCTTTCAAAAACCCCACGCAACCAAGTTGATATAAATCGTCATTTTCTATGCCTTTATTTTTAAACCACCTAACCACGCTTTTAATAAGTGGAGAATTTTCATTAATTAAGACTTCTTTGGCACATTCATCACCGCCTTGAGCCCTTTTAATAAGTTCAAGAGTTTCTTCTTGCCCAAGCATCAATCAACCTGCCACATTACAGGCGGAAGCGGAAATTCTTTTGGACATTTTAACAGAAGTTCCAAAAGAATTGCTTTCCACTTGCACACTATCCATAAAACTTTCCATAACAGTAAACCCCATACCAGACCTTTCTGCTGAAGGTTTAGAGGTATAGAAAGGTTCTCTGGCCTTCTCAACATCTTTAATGCCAACGCCCTTGTCTGACACAAGAATTGTAACGACATCATTTTCGAGTTCGCATCGCAAAGTAACATCGCCTTTAACAAAAGTTGGATAGGCGTGAACAACACAATTAGTAACAGCCTCAGACACTGCGGTTTTAATGTCAGTAATTTCATCAACAGAAGGATTCAATTGAACACAAAAAGAAGCGACACAGACTCTGGCAAACCCCTCATTAACAGATATCGCCTTAAATGTAACTTCCATAAAATTAGAATATTTCATAAAAACTCCTTTTAAACAATTTTAGGCATAATTTCATATAGCCCAGTAATTTTAAAAATTTTTTCAGCGTGAGCAGAAGGATTTGCAATGAAAATCGGGATACTTTTATCCTTCATTTTTTTATACCTACCAATCAAAACACCAATTCCCGTTGAATCCATAAAATCAAGTTCTGACAAATCAACGACAATTTTATCAAAATTAGGTTTGTCAAAAATTTCATCAAGCGTAATTCTTGTGTAACTTGCGGAATGTTCATCAAGTTCACCACACAACAAAACATATAAAACATTTTTATGAACACGACTTTTTATTTGCATAATTTTCTCCTTTTTGCGGTCTTATGATAACACACGAAAAACAAAGAAAAATTAGAAGTTTTGGCAAAAAAGAAAGAAGAATGACGACAAAAGAACCTCCACACAAACAAAGCAAATTTTTGACAAACTACAACATATTGTTGTATTATGCAACGAACACTACACCATATAATGTGTAATATGTAAAAATTACATTTTTTAATAATAATCATAGAAATCGTTTTGAGCAACATTAACCATTATGGTATAATATATTTATATTTAGAATATAACCTGTCATAAAACAAACAATAAAAAAAAGAAAAAAGAGGTAAAAAATATGAACAACAAAATCAATCTTATCGTTGACACAGACCCAGGAGTAGATGATGCAATAGCACTTATGTATGCAACAAAATGCGGGCAATTAAACATTCAACTTCTCGCTTCTGAAGCAGGAAATTCCCCTGTTGAAAACATAACAGCAAACACTCTGCATCTCGTAGAATTGTTAAACGAAGATATTCCTGTTGTTCAAGGTTCACAACAACCCCTCAAAAGACAAGCAATCTATCCTGTGAAAGCACAAGGCAAAGGCGGTCTTGGAGGTTATACATATAACAAAAAGAAAATAACCCGCACAGCAGTGCCAGGAGAGGCTTGCGATGTAATTTATGAAACATTAAAGAAAAACACAGAAAAGACATCAATCGTTTCAATTGGACCAATGACAAACTTGGCAAAAATGATTTTAAAATATCCTGATTGCAAAAAATACATCAAAGAAATCATTTTTGAAAGTGGGACAAAAGAAAAAATCATTGGCAAACCATACAAATCTTTCAATGTCGGTTTTGACCCAGAAGCAGCAGAAGTGGTTTTTAAAAGCGGCATCAAACTTGTTATGATTCCAATGGAACTCGGTCATTTTGCATATTTAGACAAAGATGACATCAAAGCCTTCAAAAAAACAAATCGAATTGGAAAGATCTATGCAAAAATGTTCAAGAAATATCACGATTTCCATGTCGGAGAACTTGGTGCTGCAGTTCATGATGTATGTGCAATATATTACCTCACTTATCCTGATTC
>JAGBBH010000090.1 GCA_017938505.1 Clostridia bacterium
AATAATTCGATTGGTGAAGATGCAATCAATCCTTATGTCAACGGAACAAAAAGTGATAATGGCAAATATGCAACACAAACAATTGACGGAAGCAATGAAGCAAGAAAATATTATAAGTTGAATGATTCTTCATCTTATGGGGCATTTGGTGCTCTGAATGGCGAAAAGTTTTCAAAAAATGCCGCTGGAGAAGATGCTTGCGACTTCATTGAAATTTACTTTGACATTCAAAAAGAAAGAGGAAAAATTGCAAATTACAACTTTAAAGTTGCATTAATTATGTATTACGCAGAAGATGCAAATTATTAAAAAAAGAACGGAAATCCTCCGTTCTTTATTTCTATAAGAAACCATCAAGTTTGTTTGTGGTTTTTTATTATTAATGAGAATTTTAAATTGGAGAGCTCTTTAATTTTTTTTCTTATAAACTGAAAATTGGGTCTAGACAAAATTGTTGTTTTATGGTAAAATAGTGGCATAAGGAGAAACTTGTATGAGTGTTGGTGCAATTGTTGCTATTGTGTTGGCGGGATTGGTTTTTTTAACATTTTTAATTGTGTTTTTATTGTTGCCAAAAAAGGTATATTTTTCTGCTATGTTTTCAGGTGTTTATGTTTCACTTTTTAAACTTATTGGAATGAAAATGAGAAAACTTGACCTAGAGGCAATTGTGGGTGCATATATTCTTGCAAAGAAGTCTCACATTGGACTTGGACTTTATGACTTTGAAATTGTTGCGACAAGTGGCGGGCATCCTAAAAAAATTGTTGAGGGATTGATTGCTGGAAAAAACGCAAAACTTGACATTGATTTTGAGTTCGCAAAAGCAATTGACATTGCAGGTATGGACATTTTGGCCGTGGTTAGAGAGTGTGTCAATCCAAAAGTTATTGAAATCCCATTAATTTCTTCCGTTGCACAAGATAAGCGAGAAGTTAATGTTAAAATTTCGTTGACCTTGAAAACTGTTTTGTCTAATTTCTTAAGGGGTGTTACAGAAGACACGATTTCTGCAAGGGCAGTTGAGGCAGTTGTAACAAAAATTTCAAATACGGAAAGGGCCTCTTTTTTGGTTGCAAAACCACAACTTTTGGATAAGGCTATTTTTGACGCACAAATTGATTCTGATTCTAAATATGAGTTGGTTTCTGCTGATGTTATTCACATTGACCTTGGCAATGACAGAGGTCTTGCTACAGAAAAAGAACAAATCGAGAAAAACAGAATGATTTCTGCAAACCAACTTGAACATAGAAGGCTTATGGCACTTGCAGTTGAGCAAGAAATGAAAGCGAAAGCAGAAGAGAAGAAATTGGAAATCATAGAAAACGAAGCGGAAATTCCAAGAGCAATGGCGCAAGCAATTAAAGAGGGCAAGATTAAAGATGTTGTTGATTATTACAAACTTCAAAACTTGCAAGCAGATACAGAAATGCGTAGAGCATTTATGGGCAAATCTTCAAAAACAGATATGGATTAGGAGGGAAGATGTATATAGCAATCTACAGTTTTGCAATAGTTCTTTTTGTGGGATTGGTTCTTTTTCTTTTTCTTCGCAAACAGAAAAATAGCAAGGCGAGAATTGCTAAAATGCAGATGGAACTTGTTAAACCAAACATTTTAGACAATGGAGGCATTTTGAATCTTCAAGAGAAAGAAGAACAAGTTGAAAAAGAGGTTGCAGAGGAAGTCAAGGTTGACCCACTTGAGGACGAGAAGAAATTAAGTGTTGAGCAAGAAGCAATCTTTGAAGATTTTTCACTTGATGGGGAAAAGAAAAATGCAAATAAACCAAATTTTGCAACTGTTGGAAGGAAAAAAATTGATTCGCTTTTTGAGTTTGAAGATGAATTTGACAGTGATTTTTCGATGACAGAAGAGGCAGATGAGATAGACGAAGAAGAAATTGCAAGATATGAGAAATCTCTTAGGGAAAGTTTAAAATTTGATATAGATGAAGAGTTTGATAAGTTTAGCAAGAAGCAAGAAAACGGATTCTTTTCAAACAACAATTTTACTCAAAAGAACGATTTTGAAAGCTTTAGCAATTTTGACATAAATCAATTTAGGGGAAAATCACAGAGTGAAATTGCGGAAATGATTAAGAACTTTCCGCCTAAAGCACAAGAAATTATTTTGACAGACATCTTAGCAAGAAAAAATTGGGACGACTAGAAACTTGAATTTCAAGTTTCTTTTTTTATTTTTATCAACATATATTATTTTGAAATGATATGTGAGGAATTTTATGTTTAATTTTTTTGGTGAAATTAAAGAGGGAATAAAACTTTCAAAAGAAAAACTTGTTGACAATTTTCAAATGATAAATATTGCTGGTTCGCTTTTATATGTTGAGGGGCAGGGCGGGCTTTTAACATTGTCAAAAGAGCAGATTTCTTTCAAAATTAAGGGCGGAGTTATTGTTGTTGATGGTGAAAATATGATTTTGAATGAATTGAGCAACAATACGATAAAAATTTGTGGAAAAATCAAAAAGGTTGAACAGTTTTAATGAAGATTAAAAGCAGGTGCAAAATTTTAATTAAGGGGTTAAACCAAGAAAGAATATTAAATGTTCTTTCTTCTTTTGTTGAGTTGTTTGAGATAGACAGAATTGAAAAAAGCACTACTTCATTTAAGTGTTTTTATAAGGACAGAAAAAAAGTCTTAAAATTTTTAAAAGATAAAAACATTGAGATTCTATCAGTTCAAAATGAGGGGATATTTGCCTATTTGGACAAGTTTTGGGTTAGCTATGGGATTTGGTCGGCAATCATTGCTTTTGTGGCTTGTTTTGCCTTTCAATATCAATTTATTATCAATTTTAATGTTTTTGGCATTGAAAAATTAACAGAAACGCAAGTTGTTGAATTTGTTAAACAAAATTCCTCTCGAAAAAAATCAGAAATAATTTTAAAAGACTTAGAACTTTCCATTTATGAAAATTTTGATGAAATAAGTTTTGTTTCGTGTTCAATTCGTGGTCAGACTTTGATTGTAAACATTAAGGAAAAATTGTTGCCGAGTGTTATGGAGAATCAATTTTTTCCGATTGTTGCGGAGGAAGATGCAAAAATTACAAAAATTGAACTTACTTCTGGCACTTTGTGCGTTGCGGTGGGTGATTATGTAAAAAAAGGAGATGTTCTTGTTCAACCTTTTGTGGAAGATGCGTCGGGAAACATAAAACAAGTTGAGGCGAAAGCACAAATTTGCGGAGAAGTTTACAACCAAGCATCAATTGACCACTATGACAAAAAAATCGAGATAAGAAGAACGGGCAGAATGGTAGAATTGCATCAAATTGAATTGTTTGGACTGAAAGTATATTCTTTTTCAGAAGAATTTGATTTCAAGATGTATGAAGTGGAGCATCAAGAAACAAATCTTGCAAAAAATCTTCTCTTGCCGTTTGTTTTGCGAAAAACTTTTGTTTATGAAATTGAAGAAGTTTTGATTGAGAAATCTTTTGAACAAGCAAAAGAGGAATGTGTTGAAAAAGCAAGGCAAAAAGCATTGAAAAATTGCGAAGATTGTGATATAATTCTTTATGAGTTTTATACGACAAGACAGTTGTCAGGTGTAACAATTGTAACTTATTGCATTGTTACGGAGCAAAACATAGGAGGGGTTGTCAGTGATTGTTGATGGGCAAGTTGGAATATATAAAAAAACTGTCAAGAATTTGTTTGAACTTGCTGGAAAAGTTTTAAATGAAGATTTTTCAGAAGTTAATGTTTCAATAAATTTTGTTGAAGCAGAAGAAATCCGTCAGTTGAACAAAAAATTCAGAGATATTGACAGGGCGACAGATGTGTTGTCCTTTCCAAATTTGGAAAAATCGCCAAATCAGAAATTGCAAGAGTTTGAAGAAGAAAGAAATTTTGATGACAATTTGTTGTTCTTGGGAGATATTGTAATTTGCAAAGAAGTTGCAGTTGCGCAAGCAAAAGAATTTGGACACAGTCAAAAAAGAGAGGTTTGTTTTTTGGCGCTTCACGGACTTTTGCATCTTTTAGGATATGACCATATTGAAAAGGCTGATGAAAAGATTATGCAAGAGGTGGCAAACAAAATTTTGGACAGCGCGGGGGTTTGTAGATGACAAAATGTGGGTATGTTGCAGTTCTTGGCAGACCAAATGCAGGCAAGAGCAGTTTGGTTAATCATTTAATTGGAGAGGAAGTTGCCATTGTTTCTCACAGAAAACAAACAACGAGAAATTCAATTCTTGGAATTAAGAATGGAGAAGGTTATCAAATCATTTTTGTGGACACTCCAGGAATTCATCATAGCAAAAACAATCTAGACCGTTTTATGATGAAAAATGTAAGAAGTGCGTTGGCTACTGCAGATGTAGTGCTTTATCTTTTTGATGGAACAAAAGAAATCGATGAAGAAGAGCTTGATTACATAGAAATGTTAAAGACAAAAACAGATAACTTGATTTTGCTTCAAACAAAGTGCGACAAAAAGAGTTTAAATCACAAGGTTTCTGCACTAAAAATTTCTGTTGAAACAGGGGAGAACATTTGCAAGTTAGAAAGGCAAATTGTGGAAATGTTGCCAGAAAGAAGTCCGTTGTATGATGAAGATTTATATACAGACAAGAGCATTGCGTTTTTAATTAGAGAAAAAATTAGGGGGTATCTCCTTAACAATATAGACAACGAAATTCCTCACGGTGTGTCAGTTGTTATAACAAACTTTGAAGAAGATGACAATCTTGCGAGAATTGATGCAGAGATAATTTGCGAAAGAGAACAGCATAAGGGCATTATTATTGGCAAAGCCGGAGCAACTCTCAAAGCTTTGGGACAAGATGTCAGAAAATATGTTGAAGAACTTCTTGAAAAAAAATGTATGCTAAAACTTTTTGTCAAGGTTGATAAAGATTGGCGAAATAAAAATGTAAGTGATTATGGATATTAAAAAAAGACCTGTTTAAGGTCTTTTATTTTTTTCAAACTCTGTTCCTGTGATAAGATAGTTGATTGAAACATTAAAATAATTTGACATATTGACAAGCAAACTCAAACTTGGTTCTCTTTTGCCATTTTCATAATAAGATAAAGCTTCCCGTGAGATATTCAAATCCATTGCAACTTTTTGTTGATTAAGGTTTTTAATTTTTCTAATTTTTTTTAAGCCTATCAATCTTTTTTCTCCGCTTTATTTAAATATTTGTTGACATAATTTTAACATTATATTATAATAAAAATGTAACAAGTTGTTACATTTTGGGGGCAGGAATGAGTAAGTTTCAAAAAGTTTTTGTAGAAGTAATTCTATGTGTTTTAAATGTTTTGATGTTAGCAATGTTTATAAAAAATATTGTAGTTCTTTGGCAAGCATATTCAGCAGACCCATATGAAATGCCAAATCTAATTGTTGTTTTGTGTCTTTTTACAGTTACAGGTGTTTTTGCGATAGCTTCGTTTTTTATATCTGTTGGGGTTCTTCTGGCAGATGAGAACGATTCCGCAAAATTTTGGTCAACAACGAACTTTGTTGTAATTGCACTTGGGGTTGTTATGTATGGTATAAGTGGGTTTTGTGGGGGACTTGTTTCTTTATTTTATAACACCGCTGAAGTAATGTTCAGTTTTGCAATGTCTGCAAGTTGTTGTTTGCTTGCATTAAAAAGTAATTGTGCAGGAGGAAATAAACAACAGAAAAATCAAGTTAAAGCAAAAGGCGATGAGGAGTCGGTAATTCAAAACGAGATTGCGAAGCTTAAAGAAAAAATCAGAATTAAAGATTTGGAAGCTGAATATTTTTCATTGAAGGCTGAATTGGAAAGGAAAACAAAAAAAGATTTAGACAATAAATAATTCTTTAAAGGGCAATTGTGAATAATCTTCTCCTATATTGCGAATAATAAAACCGAAATCAAAAAAAGGAGAGAGAAAATGATAATTGCAAATTATATCGCTTATATTTTGACAATTGTTGGGGCATTAAACTGGGGACTTGTCGGCATTTTCAATTTTGACCTCGTAACTTGGATGACAATGGGTTATAGAAATGGTTGGGGAATTGCTATCTATGTTCTAATTATGCTTGCAGGCATTTGGCTAATCATTTCACCATTCATTACAAGAGGAATGTTGGATTTGGGTTACAATCGCAGAAAAAACAAATAATTTAAAAATGCAATCACTTTTATGTGGTTGTGTTTTTTTATATTAAAAATGAAGAATTTAACTAATTATCAAAAAATTGCGGACTTCGATTGAAATTTTGTTAAAATCATTGACATTATTTTTCATTTATTGTAAAATATCACCATACGCATAGGGGTGTAGTTCATCGGTAGAATGAGAGTCTCCAAAACTCCAGAGGAGGGTTCGATTCCTTCCACCCCTGCCAAAAGAAAAAGCATCTTATAAAAGATGCTTTTTTATTTTAAAATAGAAAAATAATGAAGTAATAAAGAGTGGTGTTTTGATTGAATAAATGACTTCAATCATTGTTGTTTGATTGATCTGTGGATTGTTTCGATTCATCAAATTCTGCTATGTTCTTTAATAGGTTGTTGCTTTTTATCATCAAGAATGTTGAAATCAATTGGCAGAAAGATGCAAGGGCAAGGAAGATAGATATACTTATGACGTTGTGTAAGAAGTTGTAAATCAAAAGACTTAATATGCAAGCGATTACAAGAGAACCGTTGCTGAAGGTATTGATTATGTAATAGTGTTCAACTGTATATTTTTTCAAATGAGTATGATCTAAGAGGAGAAAAACGCCCGAGGTGGCCTCGTTTGTAATAATCTTAGTTGTCCAATGTTTAACAAAATAATAAATGAAAAAACAAACAAGAGAACCAGAAATTATGATTAAAATTGAAGATATAAATTGCAGGATAGTTACAATCCACAAAGCAAGTGTTGTTTTTTTGCAAAAATAGACATATAGTAGCAAAATTACGGTCCCAACAAATGCTGCAAGGGCAGAATAAAGACCGACGCTATGGTTGAAGCCTGTTCGCAAAAATAGCAGAATGGGCAGAATTCGTTCAATTGGCCCATCTTGCGAAAACCGTTTCAGTCCATATGCAATATAACCATATCTAACGGATTTATCTTTTTTTATCTCATTAACAAACTCTTTAAGTTTAATATGTTCAACTTCGCCATTGGTTATATTTACTTGGCAAGCCAAGATAAAACTTATTACAGCACATGTTGACATAATTGCGAATAGCACATAATAAGAAACATAGTCGATGATAAACCCCGACAATATTGGACTTAACACAGAAGCAAAGACTGCAACGGCAGTGTTGAGGCCGTTAAATTTTTTTATTTGTGATTTGCGGTTTTTGCTTATTGCTGCGATTTCACTTGGCATATAGTAAAAAAGGTTTGTTATTGCATAAAGAACTTGAATTAAAAAAACTAAATAAAGTCGTTCTTTTGTAATCAAAAATGTGAGCAATGTGCAGGCAATGCACAGAACAAAACTTAATCTATAAAGAATCTTTAATGCTCTTTGCGTGAGAAATTTTCTGATAATGGTAAAGAAAATCCAAACGGTCAAGACATATGTGAGGGTATAAAGCATAACTACATTAAAGTCTTGTGCGACTTCATAAACATATATGTTGAAAAATAAAGAAAAAAAACAAAACACGATTTGCATAACTGTGTTTGTCGCCAATATAAATTTTTTATCGCGTTTTTCATTTGTCATATTCAAATTATAGCACATCACACTTGTAATAACCAACAATAAATAAAAAAGTTTTCCATCTTTATACAAATTATTAAGATAATAAGATATTTAATTGATTTTATTGTGAAATTTTGGCTTTTCATGATATAATCAACAAAAGAGATGTTTTAGGCGGTTAGAACGAAATGATAGTAAAGAGTTTGTGTGTAAAAGATTCAAACCAAAACATAGAAGAATGGTTAAAGAAAGAAGATCAAGAACTTGAAGAATATTTTGAATTTGCCATTAATCTTATAGTTAGAAAGATTTTAAAACAAGACTGTTCTTACGGGAAATATCTCGATGGTGAAAATATGCCAATTGACCAACTTCTGAAATTGGCCATAAAGTATAGACTGAATTGCGCAGAAAATCAACAACAAAGAGATGAACAATCAATATTTTTGTTGTCAATTGATTTTGATAATGAGGCAGAATTTGAACTCACCCCTCAAAAAAGGCAGGGAGTGCAAAAGTTTTTGATTGATGAATGTGATAAATCTTTTCAGCAAGGAAAAGAAAAAATTGCATAAATTTGTTCGAAAGAGGGATAATATGAGAATTTATAGTGGTGAAAATTTAGAGATTAAGTTTGATTCGGCACTTTGTGAATGTGTTGAGAAAGCGGTTTTGAATTTCAATTTTGGAATTGGAAGGGTTCAATCTTTATTAGGTTGCTCTGCACAAGAAATTGGAAAGGTGAAAGCAAGTTTTTTTACTAAGCGAGAAGAATTTATTTCTTATATCAAAACAAAAATGGCTCCTTGTGATGAACTTCCACCAGATTGGGCAACTGGTTGCTTTTATGGTGGAGAAAGTCAAATTTTGATTAACCCTGCAGATGAGGAAGATGTAAGCAGAAGGAAATATACATTACTTCACGAGGCAATTCATTTATATGTTCAAAAAGCAATTTATGAAAAATTTGATGTTGAACGCATTGTCTGGTTTGATGAGGCGATTGCTGGATTTTTAGATAAACATTCAGAAAAATACACTCAACAAGAATGGAAGAATTTGGCAATCAAGTTGAAACCTGTTGCAAAGGGCTTTGATATGAACAAACTAAATGATTTTTCAATTGTTAAAACATCAGAATATGATGGTTATGATATGTTTTTGCTTATTGGAAAGTTTATGATTGGAACAAACTTAATTAAAGATTTCCTCGAAACAATAAAAAGCAATCCAGACAAAATAAGAGAAGAAGGTTTGACAATTTTGCAGAAAGCTGTTGAATATGTTGAACACATTTAAATTCTTTTTCGTTAAAAATTTTTAATTGAGAATGAAAAGTGCGACAAAAATTTGTTGCATTTTTTGTTTTTGGTTTGGTATAATTTAGGGCAAGAGGTGATTATGGTAAAGAAAATCATTAGTGATTTTTTAGATAGCAATGTTTTTGTTGTGAGTAAAGGAAATTCTTGTATCATTGTTGATGCGGGAGCGCAAGTTGCTGAAGTTGAGAAAGAAGTCGCAGGAAGAGTTGTTGAGGGAATTTTTCTTACGCACGGACATTATGACCACGCTGTTTATGCTTTGGAGTATGCAAAAAGATTTGGCTGTAAAATATATTGCAGTGAATTGTCAAAAGAATATCTTGCTGACGGTAAAAAAAATTATAGCGAGGGGAAATTTGCGGTAAGAAATTTTTCTGAGTTTGAGTTTCTGAACGGAGAAGGAAAGATTGCTTTGCAAAATTTAGAAGTTGAATTCAAACAACTTGGCGGACACAGCAGGGGAGATATGGTATATAAAATTGAACACAACCTTTTCGTTGGAGATTTGCTTATTGGGCGTGATATTGGTAGAATTGACCTCTATGGTGGAGACAAGCAAGATATGATTGCAAGTCTTGAAAGTTTACAAAAAGAAAAATATTCTTTGATGTTTTCAGGACACGGGGGTGAAAACTCAAAAGAAACCCAAGACAAAGTTACAGCACTTTGGTTGAGATTTTTGAGAAGATGACAACATCTTCTTTTTTTGTTTAAAGAATAATGATTTGTATTTTTAATATTCATAAAAACAAATTAATTTTAAAATTTCTAAAAAAATAAAAATTAAAGCACAAATTAAAAAACATAATAATAAATACATAAAAAATAACAAAAATATTAAAAAAACTAATAAAAAAATAATAAAAAAATGATATTTTTATTAAAAAAAACGAAAAAACAGCAATTTTTTAATATATTTGCTGTTTTATTTTGTTTTTAGTTTATTATAATTTTCGGTTTATTTTAATCTTTTATCTTCTCCTTCTAGAAGAATATTTATTGATGTTCTACGGTCAGCGATTCGTGAATAAATGCGTTCGTCATAGTGGTCATAAAGGTCTGACATAAGCAAGTTGCTTGTGATGACAGTTGGTCTTTTTTTCATTCGTCTTTCGTTTATGATAAGATAAAGATAATTGATAGTTACATTTTTGTAAACAGGTTCAGTGCCAAGATCATCTATGAAAAGAACTTCACATTCAAGATATTTGTTAAGAATGTCGTCATCATAACACTTGCTAAAATCTTTAAAATCTTGATTAAGTTGGAAGGAAGTTACTACCTTGACAACCATTCCTCTTTCAATCAATTCATTTGCCATACATTGCATAAGGTGTGTCTTTCCAACTCCTGTGCCACCTGATAAGAAAATTAAAGATTTTTTAAAATCACTTTTGCACCATTGTTGCATAAGGTTGTAAACCGGTTCAAGTTTGCCACTGGTTTTGATTGAACATTCAAAATTTTCAAGTTTTTCAAAACCACTTCCTGTCAGCAAAATTTCAGAAATTTCACGCTTCAAACATTTGCACATATCTCCATTGACATATCCTTCATCTTTGCAAAGGGGACAGCTGTGTGTAAGTTCTACATTCTCAACACAATGTTTCTTTTTTAATTCAAAAATTCGATTTTCAAGACTCTTTTCAAGTTCTTTGTCAACATTTTCACCAAGGACTTCGTTTTTGGCATTTTCAATTATAATTCTTTTATATTTTGCATGGAGATTTATGAAATCTGCGTCAGCATAAAGAGAAGCCATTTTTTGTTCAAAATCGTTTTGATTTTTAAATTTCTTTGAATTTATTCTATTGATTGCCTTTGTTAAAATTTCTTGTTTCATAAAGGGTTCCTTTTGAAGATTTATAATATCTCTAATTTTTGGTGTATTGAAGTTTTTGAGTAGGTTAAAGCATTGTTAGAATAATGAGATTAAACCATTTCTTATAGTTAAATTTCAATTTCTTCTATTGATTGGAAGAGTGCATTCATTTCTTCTTTTGAATAACTTCTACCCGTTGAGAAATTTGTTTTGTTTTGCGATTTTGTTGAAACAATGTCAAAAGAATTTTTTGCATCTTCCAAAGTCGTTATATTTTTGTCGTGGAATGATGATAATATTCCAGAAAGATATTGCATAGGTTGGTCTTTGCCTATTGCCAAAGTGCAGGCATAGTCAATGACATCTTGTGGCAAATGCCAGTTTTCTGTCCAAACTCTGAATTTGTCCCTGTCGAACTGATTGACATTTCTTGAAAGACCAATGTTTTCCAAAACGGTTTTGATTTTTTTGTCCACTGCAAGAACATCTTGCATATACTCTGCAAGACTTTGCTCTGACAAAATACCCATTTTTTGGAATTTAGAAAGAACTTTGTGCATTCCTTCAAGAGTTCTTACATTCGTTTTGAAGCAATAGTTTGAAAGCGAAATGAGCATACCTTCGCCAAAACCCAAGTTTGTCCAAGGCAGAACATAGTTTTCAAGCACGGGGTCGAGATGTTCATAATAAAGACCAAGATTTTTTGTTATGTTTTTTGCCAGTGTATAAGAACTTGATTTTTGTTCTTCAAATGCTTCAATTTCTTCAATCGTTGAAAGTTTTTGAGCATAATATTTTTCTAGGGCTTTGTCAACTGCTTGGAAAATGAAATTTGATTTTGCTTTGTTTTTCTTTGCAACATATGAAATGACTTCTATTTCAAAACCAAATTCAACAGCCCACTTTTTGAACAATTCATATTCTTCCATTGTAAAGGCTCTCTTTATGCCGAGGGCTTTAACAAGATTTTTCATTCCGCTGTTAAGTGTTTCAATTTCGAGGATTTTTTCTTTAATTTGTTGTGCCGTTGTCAAACCTTGGTTTATCCAATTTTTTGCAACGACAGTTATATAATTATATCCGATGTTGTCGCCTTTTGTGCGAACACAATAGTTTATAACCTCAAGCAAGGCATCTTTTTCAATATGTAATCTTTCAACAAGGTCATAATATTCACGATATTCATTTGGAGTTATCATTCTGCCAGATATAATTTCTTGTGCTTGTGTGTTGAAGTTTTGATATTTTTTTGCGTTATATTTTTTTGTATTGTTCAAGACATCGCTTATAGGAAGATATCTCACTTCAAATGGAATGACATTCAAAATCTGAATTAAACCTTGTTCTTGCCAATAGAGAAAGGCTTTCTCAATTTCATCTTCTTTTAAATGCAACTCTTGTGCAAAATGTTCAAGCGTGTTGTCTTTGCTGTTTGAGTCTTGGCATTTGTAAAGTCCATACAAATAAACCTTTACGGCAGTTGAGTCTGCGTAAGGGAGATAGTTGTTTATAAAAATGTTGTCAACTGCTGTTGTATTGTTGGCAAGCATATCAAAAGAATATTTACAAAAAGCCATAAGGATTCTCCTTTTATTTGCATAAATATCATAACACAAAGATTTTATTTTTACAAGTTTTTTGAAAGAATGTTTTAAGATAAAGCTGAATAGATATGTCTTATGAAAAGATTTGTGTTTTTTAGTTTGATGTTTTTAATTTTGCCTTTTTTCTGTTTTGGATGTGAAAATGGGGAAACAAAATTAGATTGTTATCATATAGAGGCGGTTTATGATGAATCTGAAAAAAGTTTAAGTTGCAAGCAAACGGTTGAATATGTAAACAACAGCGATAATGCAATTGACAACATCTCTTTTTTTGTATATGCAAATGCATTTGCTCAAGGGGAAAATGTTGTGTCATCAGCTTATAAAAGCAAAGCATATCCAAATGGCGAAAGTTTTGGAAATATGCAGTTTCATTCTTTAGAAGTTGCAGGGGAAATGGTTGAGGTGCAAATGAAAAACGACGCAATTTTAATCGTTCCATTAAATAAACAACTGTTTCCGCAGGAAAGTGTTTTGATTGATATGAATTACACAATTATGCTTGCAAACATTAACCACAGATTGGGCTATGGCAACAATGCAGTCAATTTTGGAAACTTTTTTCCAATTGCCTGTGTCTATGTTGAAGGAAGTGGCTTTGTTGAAAATTCGTTTGCAACAAATGGAGACCCTTTTTACAGCAACATTTCAAATTTTGAGGTAAATTTGACTTGTGATAAAGATTTTATTGTGGCTGCTTCTGGACACAAAACAAATGAAGTGCAAAAAGATTCAATCAAACAACATACATTTTCAGCAAAGAAAGTGCGTGATTTTGCGTTGGTTATTTCAAAAAAATACGAACTTGTTTCTCAAGAGGTTGAAGGTGTTGTGGTTAATTATTTCTATTATGATGATAAAGATGCAACAGAACACTTGCAAACTGGGGTAGATGCGTTAAAAACATTTAAAGAGGTGTTTGGAAATTATCCATATAGACAATTGTCGGTTGTTAAGACGAACTTTTGTTTTGGTGGAATGGAATATCCAAATTTGGTTATGATATCTGATGACCTTGTTGAAAAACAAACGATAGATTATGTCATAGTTCACGAAATTGCTCATCAGTGGTGGTATGGAATGGTGGGGAATGATCAGTTTTCGCAGGCGTGGGTTGATGAGGGATTGACAGAATTTTCTTGTGCGTTGTTTTTTGAAAAAAATCCCAAATATGGAATTAGTTATGAAAACATAATGGATAATGCTAGAAACACTTATAAAAAGTTTGTTGAGATATATTCCAAAATCAACGGAGATGTTGACGAATCTATGAACAGAAGATTAAATGAGTTTGCAACAGAACCTGAATATGTGAATTGCATTTACACAAAAGGAATGTTGTTGTTTGACAGTGTTCGGCAATCAATGAATGACAAAAAATTCTTCAAGTGCTTAGAAAACTATTTTGAAGATTATTGTTTTCAAAATTCATCTTCCGACAAATTGATAGAGAGTTTTTCTCATTCTGCGAAAATTAATCTTGAGGGGTTCTTTAAGTCTTGGATATATGGAGAGGTTGTGATTAATTAGTTAAGGGATTGATATTTGCATTGAACATTGACAAAGAAAAAAATTGCTAAATTAATAGCAATTTTTTTGATTATGCTTTTTTATAGTTGTTGATAATGTTTGTGTGAATGGAATCTTTCTTTTTGCCGTTATAGTCTTTATTCCAGTCTTTGATGCCTGCTTCAAACATATCTAGATAATAGTCCATACTTCTTTCAACCCTAAAGTTTTTAGCATGCTCAGCAACAACTTTTCTTTGTTCTTTCAATTCTTCTGGGTGTTCAATCCACCAATCGATTTTAGCAGTTAAATCTTTTGCGTTTCCGTGTTCAAAAATGCTCATTTCGTGAACGGTAAATTGTGGGGTTGCACTTTTAGGACTGTTTGAAACGATTGGAACACAACCGCAAGCAATTGCTTCAATGCAACTCATTCCTTCAATCTCAATGTCTGCTGGGTGAACATAAAGGTCTGCATAGTTGAGAAGTTCAACAAGTTGTGGTCGTGTAAAGAATGAGAAAATTGGATAGTTAGGCAATTTTCTTGCCATTTTCATAATATGTTTTTTTGTTGGACCTTTTCCTCCAAAAACAAGTTGAATTTTGTCAGCATATTTGCTTTGTTTAACTGCCTTAATAATTAAATCGTGGCGTTTTTCTCTTGAGAATCTTCCAATGAAAGTGATAACAATCTTGTCTTTTAACTCTTCTGGTTTTTCTGCTGGTTGAACTTTAAATTCTTCGTTATAACCATTTGAGATAACATGCAGATTTGCCTTATATTTATGTTTTTCAAGTTGGTTCGCAATCATTTGAGAAGGGCAATGAATGTGTTGTGCGAATCTATACATCTTGTTGTAAAAACTTTTCCAAAGGCAACCGTTGACAAGTTTTGATTTGTTTAAATAGATAGTTGAAGTGATGTTCTCTGGTGCCAAATGGAATGCGGCGGTGCAAGGAATGTTCATCTCACGACAAATTTGCATTGTCTTACATTCCAACTTAAATGGAAGGTATAAGTGAACAAGGTCAGAGCCTTCAATGGCTTTTTTAATAACTTCTTTGTCTGGTTTGCCAAATTGAAACCCTTGTGAGTTTATGAGTTTTGTAATTGGTTTGCCAAAATATCTTTCTTTTAAAGCGTATTCTGTGTTTGTTCCATCGTCAACTGACACAACTCTTACCGTGTGCCCTCTTTTGATAAGTCCGTTATAAAATCTTTGACCGGAAATGCTTGTTCCGTGATTATTTTGAAAAAATTGGTCTGTAACTAATGTGATTATCATAAAAAAATCCTTCTTATATGTAGAGATAGACATATTTTAGCACAATATTCAATAAAAAACAAACAAATTTAAAAAATTTTAACTAAATTTTTTTGTCGTTTCATTTTCTTGATTTTTTGTTTATCAAGTGTTAAAATTGTCAAAAGGTGAGTTATGGACGAATTGGTTGAGCATATTGATGAATTTGGAAATGTTTTAGGGGTTGTTAGTAGATGGCAAGCACACAAGCAAGGGCTTTTACATAGGGTTGTGCACATTTGTATTGTAAACTCTAAAAACCAAATTTTGCTTCAAAAAAGAAGCAAAAAGAAAAGACTTTATCCAAGTGTTTGGGATATTTCTGCAGCAGGGCACATTCTTGCGGGAGAGAAATCACTAACCTCTGCAATTAGAGAAGTTAGGGAAGAGTTGGGCTTGGACTTGCAAGAGGACGAGTTTGAATTTCTTTTTGCCTTTCTTGATGATTTGTCTATTGACGATTTTTATGTGAATGAAATTGCTGATGTTTATCTTGTAAAAAAAGATGTAAACATCGACGACATCAAAACACAAAAAAATGAGGTTGATGAAGTAAAGTGGGTTCCTGTTGACGAGTTTTGCCGAGATTGTTTAGGGGATAACTTCTGTCCACATAAAAAAGGGTTTAAAAAATTGAGAGAATTTTTTAAAAACATAAAAAATATATAGTTGCTTGTGTTCTATTTAATAAAATTTTGACGATAAATTATATGAAAGTTTTTTTCTATGTAACCTTTTATCATTCAGTCCATAGTATGTAATGAAAGGAGAACTTTTTGAAAAAAACTTGTGATGATGAAAGATGCAAATTGAATTGCAATGGTTGCTGTTTTGAGAATAACTGCTTCAATAAAATGAAAAAAAGCTAGGGGTTGCGGAAATTCCTAGCTTTTTTATAATTTATTAAATTTATTTTTCGTGTTCCTTATCCAATTTTTCAAGAACTCTGCCAACTGTTTTGTGTGCAACTTTTTTATGTTCTCTTTCACTTATTTGCAATTGCGGCATTTCTAAAAAATTAGGATTTACATATTTTCCACTATCATTTGACAACTTTTGTGTATTTTGTCTTAAATCACAGCAACGTTCTCGTGCGATTATGTCCTTTTCTTCTTGTGTAAATATGTATCCAATTTCATCCGCAGGAATGAGTTCAATGTTTGGCTTTTCTTTTTGCATTTAACAATTCCTTTGAGTAACGTCTTTCATGGAGTTTTGGTGGGTGACCAGGGGCTCGAACCCTGGACCCACAGATTAAGAGTCTGTTGCTCTACCAACTGAGCTAGTCACCCAAAAGTTCTTCCAATGAAAAAACTATGTGTATTATACTACACATTTTTTTTATTGTCAATCAATTTCAAAAAATTCTTAAAAAATTTAATTTTCTTTTGCCAACAACAATTCGATTGGTCCATGTAAGCGTTCATAGTCTGTAATATACCTTTTTATTGCAACTTCGATTTCTCTGTTTTTGCTACGACAATTGCTTTTTGAGGTATAAGCTAACTTTCTATGTAGTTCCTTTGGAATTCGAAGTGTAAGTCTTTCTGTCATAATTTCCTCCAAAGTCATTTTACTAAAAAAAATAAAAAAAATCAAAATTATTCGACACACAAAATTAAAATTCGACATTAAAAAATTCTTCATATAAAATATGTAAACAAAAATGAATGAGGAAGTGTGATTATTATTTTAGCAGTAAAACAATAAGGTTGTTTCCCCGATAGAGAATATTAAAAAATTGTTGCTTGATAAATGACATCTATTTAGTTTTTAGAAGAAATTGCTTTGAATTTTGTTGTATTATGGTATATAATATTCATATGAAAAAGTTTAAGATTGTCATTGTAATAATTTTTATGATTGCTTCTTTGTTTGGAGGGGGTGTGATGATGGCACTAAATTTGCCAGCGTCAAATATTTCCTCTCCAGAATCCAATCCAGAAGAGGAAGTTTCTGCGAAAGGGAAGTGGTTGGATAATAGGGTTAAACCAAAGCAGAGAGAAGATGGGTCATATGAAATCAAGAGTGCGGAAAACCTTGGTTGGGCAATGTGGAACAGCATAAGTAAAGGTTTTCATGGAGCAACATATCATTTGATGAATAATGTTAATCTTTCAGGACATTATTCTTCGCCATTTTTGTGCAACTCTTTCTATGGTCATGGTTATTCTATTTATGGGTTTTCTGGCGGATTGTTGAAATATACATATGATTATGGGAAAGTGCGTCAATATGTAGGCTTTTTGGCAAGCGGAGATGTGTATGATTTATCATTGTCAGGAAGTTTGGATATTACATTGGATACTATGTATGAAACTGTTTCTGTTTATATTGGAGGTGCCACAGGCACTGGGGACGCTAAAAATGTTGAAACATCAATAAGTATATCGATTAATCAAGATATTAAAAATCTCGGGTTTTCAAGTATTGTTGCGGGAGGTGTTGTTGGTAATGGTTCTGCAACAAATTGTGTGTCAAAAGGTTCATTAAAACTTGATAAACTATGCATTTACAGTTATCCTACCGTATCTATGGAGGTTGGAGGAATTGTTGGGGTCGGTTCTGCAACTAACTGTATGAGTTCTTGTGATATAGATGTTGTTGATGCAAATTATCAACTTGATGACAAAAAAGGGAGTATTTATGTAGGAGGAATTTCCGGTTCTGGCAAAGTCTTGGACTGTGTGTTTGATGGAAGTGTAGATGTTTCTGCGGTTGATGATTTGGAAAAAGGTGATGTTGGAGGCATTGCGGGACATTCATCAGAGGTTAAGAGATGTTTCAATTATGGGGAAGTAAGCGTAACAGATTGTGTTGATATCAATGTTGGTGGCGTTGCTGGGTCCTCTAGCGACATTGCAAATTCTGCTAATTTTGCAGATGTTTATTCTTCTGTAGCGAGTGCACCAACAGCAGGATATGGTGGAATTGTTGGAAATTTGAATGGTAGTTTGTGGCATAGTGGTAATTATGCTCTAATTTCCACATTCGTTTCTTCTGGAGAATGGGTCGATACTGGAGGCTTGGTTGGACACGGAAATTTTATAATAAATCGATGTGTTAATTACGGTGCGGTTTCGACAGGTAGGGCATATGCTGGACATGCTGATTCGGCAGATAAGATATATAGTTCTTGGGACTTGGGCAATTGTTCATACACCTATGGATATACGGAAGGCAGTAAGCCTGAAACAGATGCGTTATATTATAGAACTGCACAGTGGAGTAATTCTTCAAGTGTTATAAATTCTGTAACTAAAAATACATATTGGACAGGGATTTATTCTGAATATAAACAAGGTGGGAATTGGATGGTTGTGCCAGACGGTTTTTGTGAATTTTCAGAATTGTGTGAGATAGACTATAAAAATTGGAAATATTTGATTTTGCCAATGGATGTGTTTAGAAAAACAGATGTTGAAATTTGGTGGTCTAAACCAAGTCAAACAAATAAAGAAGAAACCGAAAATACACAAGCAGATTCCACAGAAATAGGGTATGTAAGAAATGCAATTTCAAAGAGTGTGGTTACTTCAATGATTTTTGCAAATGGAGTAGATCGAAAAAGTTCGGTTGATTTATATTATAACACTTCAATGTTTGAATATGACCAAGCAAATGACACAATTGTTACAACTGGATATGTTCGTGAAACATTGGGAGAGTTTAGTCTTGAATCAAATTCTTTTGTGAAAACAAATGTCGCAGGAGATAATTTTATTTATTCAGAGACATATTCGACAAAAATTGTAGATGCAACAAATCCTTATGTAACGACATTTATGTTTATGTCTAAAAATTATTCAAATTCAATAAGAGTCATATTTCAATTAAAAAGCAAGGCAAAGAAAGTTAGTTTCAGTTATTATGGAGAAGGTGTTGGGACTGCAGTGGTTGTTGTTCCAGATGGGCATAGTGGCAGAACGGCAGATGGAGAATTCTATTATAAAGACACATTCCATATAAAGGCCACTCCAAATTTGGGG
>JAGBBH010000091.1 GCA_017938505.1 Clostridia bacterium
ACTTGCTGAACACGGAATTTTGCCAGAAGAATGGGGTGGTGATGCAATTTGTGTTCCAATTTCTGCAAAGTCTGGAATGGGAATTGATGAACTTAAGAAAATGATTTTGCTTGTTGCAGAAATGCAAGAACTTAAAGCAAATCCAAATAAAATGGCAACAGGAACTGTTATTGAAGCAGAGCTTGACAAAAATAGAGGAGCTGTTGCAACTGTTCTTGTTCAAAGCGGAACTTTGAAAGTTGGCGATTCAATTATGTCAGGTATCACTTATGGAAAAGTTAAGGCAATGTTTGATGAAAATGGAAAACCTGTTAAAAAAGCAGGTCCATCTACACCAGTTGCTGTTATGGGCTTTAATGATGTTCCAAATTCAGGTGATGCTGTTTATGCTGTTGAAGAAAGCCTTTCTAAACAAGTTATTCAAGAAAGAATCAACAAAATCAAACAAGAAAGAGCAAAACAAACTTCTGGTGTAAGTGCTGATGACTTTATGAGTAGAATTCACGAAGGGAACTTGAAGAATTTGAACATTATCATCAAAGCAGACACTCAGGGTTCGGTTGAGGCACTGAAGTCAAGTTTGGAAGCAATCAGAAATGAAGAAGTTAAAGTTGTGTGTATTCACAGTGCTGCTGGTGCAATTTCAGAAAGCGACATTGTTCTCGCACAAACTACTGGCTCTGTCATTGTTGGATTCAACATTAAAACACCAAACAAAACAATGCAGATGATTGACAGTATGAAGGTTGAACTTATTGAGTCTAAGATTATTTATGAAGTTGTTGACCAAATCACAAGACTTTCAAAAGGTATGATGGCAGTTAAATATGAAATGAAGTATGTCGGAAGTGCCGAAATTAGAGTTGTGTTTAAACTTTCATCTGCTGGCAAAGTTGCGGGGAGTTATGTGCTTGACGGCAAAATTGTCAGAAATGGAATTGCAAAAATTAAACGCAAAAATGATGTTATTGGCGAAAGTCCAATCGACTCTTTGAAAATTGTAAAAGACGAAAAATCTGAAATTGCAAAAGGATTTGAATGTGGAATTAAACTTAAAGAAAATGTTGAATTTGAAGAAGGAGACATTTTGGAATGTTATGTTAAGCAAGAAGTTAAAAGAGATTAGTTTTTAATCTCTTTTACTTTTTTCTAAATTGCTGTATCTTTTTTTAAGTTTAATGAAAGATAGTTTTGAAATAATTTAAGTGTTGTGTTATAATAATGTTGTCTAGCAAAGTCCTTTGCTTTGACAGCCGATTTATAGGAGGTTATATGTCAAATAGATTAGAAAGAGCAAACAGCGAAATTCAAAAATGCTTAACAGAGATTATTAAATTTAAAATGAACGACCCAAGACTTGATAAGATTTTAAGTCTTACAGAGGTTAATGTAACTCCAGACTTTAAATATTGCAAAGTTAAGGTGAGTGTCCTTGACCTTGATGATGTTGCAAATGTAACAAGAGTGCTGCAAAATAGTGAAGGTTATATTAAAAGAGAACTTGCAAAAATGATAAATATGCCACAAGTTCCAAAAATCAACTTTGTTGTTGATAGGAGCGTTTTCAATGCAATGAGAGTTGAAGAAATTTTGAGAACTCTTGACATTCCGCCTGCAGAAGAAGTGGAGGATGGGGAAGATGCTTAAACTTGAAGAAGTTGTGAGCATTATTAAAAATGCTTCAAATATAGCAATTTTTGCCCATAGAAACCCAGACCCAGACGCCTGCGGCTCGATGTTTGCAATGAAAAGTTTATGTCAAAAATTAGGCAAAAAGGCACAGGTGTTTACAAAGATTTTGCCTGACAGTAATTTAAGAGAAATTTATCCAGTTGAAACAGCAAAAGAAAAATTTGAAGGGCAATTTGATTTGTTTGTTCTTCTAGATGTCCATGTCCAAAGTATGGTTGAACCTGACTTTTTGGAATTATTGATAAACAATCAAGACAAAATTTTGATTGTTGACCACCATTTGATATTGGAAGAAAAAGGGTTTGATACTGAAAATTTCTACATAGAGCACAAGGCTTCAGCAAGTCAATTGGTGCTTGAACTGTTTAAGACTGCAGATTTGCAAATTGACAATGAAACAGCGAATTATATATATGCTGGAATCGTAGGTGATACTGCAAGATTTTTACACTCTAACACGACAAAAGAAGTGTTTGAGTCTGCAGAATTTTTGCTTGATAGTGGGGCGGATTTGCAAAAGGTCTATAATGGTCTTTTCAGAAGCAGAACGATGAAACATTTGCATATTCAAAAGTTTTTTTGCAACAATGTTCGTTTTTTACTTAATAACGAAGCTGGATACATTGTTTTTAGTTTGAAAGATATGAAAATGTTAAATGTTGGAAAAGAAGATGTTAAATTCCTTTGTAATGAGATTACCACGGTTAAAGGCGTAAAAATTTCTTTTCTGTGCATTGAAACTTCTAAAAACTATTACAAACTTTCGTTGAGGGCAAATCACAACATAAATGTAGTTAATTTTGCGAACAAAATGGGCGGTGGAGGGCATATTTCTGCTGCTGGGTGTGAAGTTGCAACAACAAAACGAAAATTGCGTAAACAGATAAAAGTTTGGGCGGAGGAAATTTTGAGACAAGCAAATCTTGAAAATTAGATTTTGTTAATAAAAGGATTGAAATTTGGAAAATTTAAATGACAATGGTCAGTTGACAAAAAAGTTTGAAAAAAGCGGGATTGTTTTGGTAAATAAACCTGTTGGCATATCTTCAAATGCGGTTGTTAACATTGTTAAAAGAGTGTTAAATGCAAAAAAATGTGGGCATTTAGGAACTCTTGACTTGGAAGGCGAAGGACTGCTTCCTGTGACTGTTAACAATGCAACAAAACTATTTGATTTTTTCTTGAACAAAGACAAAACCTATGAAACTGTTTTTGTGTTTGGTTTTGAAACAGACACATTAGATTTGGCAGGAACGGTTATAAAAGAAAAAGAATGTGATATAAAAAAAGAAGATGTTGAGAAAACCATTATAGAAATGATTGGGAAATATTCTCAAATGCCACCACTATATAGTGCAAAAAAAATTAATGGACAAACTGCATATAAAGTTGCTAGAAGAGGCGAGGTTGTTGAGCTTCGTCCAAAAGAGATTGAAATTTATGATTTTAAGTTAATTGAACAACTCTCCAAAAACACTTTTAGGTTTGAAATTTCTTGTTCTAGCGGAACTTATATAAGAAGTGTGTGTAGAGATTTGGCTGAAAGATTATCAACTTATGGTAGTATGCAATGCATACTACGAACTAGATGTGGTGGTTTTTATTTAAAAGATGCATACCACCTAGAGGAAATCAAAAGTGGAAAATTTGAGGTGTCTGCTTGTGAGGATTTGTTTGCTTTTGAAAAAATTTATCTTTCTTCAATTCAAACAGAAAAATTGTTAAATGGTCAATTTTTGAAGCTAGAAAAAGTTGATGGGGAATATAGAATCTTTTCAGACGACAAATTTTTAGGCTTGGGAAAAGTTGATGGAGGCTTATTGAAATTGACTACTCGTTTGCTATGATATTTGAGAAAATGCAAAGGGAATTGTTTTCTTGATTGATTAAAATTGTAAAAGATTGGAGGTATAAATGTCAAAAGTTTTATTTGGTCCTTCTGGAAATAGTGAGTCTTTTTATGCTGAAGGGCATAAAGGAACAATTGAAACACCGAAATGGTTAAAGGACAAAAAACTGGATTTATTTGAGTATAGTTTTGGTCGCGGATACACAATGAAGACTGATATGGCACAAAAACTTGGCGAAGAATTTAAAAAATATGGCATTGAACTTTCTTTGCACGCACCATATTTTATTAATTTTGCCAATCCAGATGAAGAAATGTTTCAAAAAACCATTGGGTATATTAAAACTGGAATCAAATTTATGCATAGTTTTGGTGCGAAAAGATTGATTTTTCATCCTGCTTCCTGCGGTAAGGCAAAAAGAGAAGATGCTGTGGCTCTTATGAACGAGAGAATTGCATCACTTATGCCTGAATTTGTGGCAGATATGACAGAAGATATGTTTCTTTGTCCTGAAACAATGGGGAAAACAATGCAAATTGGAACTTATAAAGAAATTATTGACCTTTGCACAGTTTCAGAAAAACTTATGCCAACATTTGACTTTGGGCATATAAACGCACTCACACAAGGAACATTGAAAACAAAAGAAGATTATCAACGAATTTTTGATTATTCTTTCGACAAATTAGGGGAATGGCGCACAAAAAACGCACATATCCACTTCTCAAAAATTGAGTATGGCAGCAAAGGGGAAATTAGACATCTTACATTTGAAGACAAAATTTATGGTCCAGAATTTGAACCACTTTGTGAGTGCTTGATTGAAAATGGAATGAATTGCCACATAATTTGTGAGTCAAATGGAACTATGGCGGAAGATTCGGTTGCTATGAAAAACACATACTTATCAATGCAATAATTTTGTTAAATTGCTTAAAATTTTACAATAATGTTCTCTAATGGCAACAATTTTTTATAAAACACTTGCAAAACACTGAGAAATGTGATACTATAGTGTAGTGAGTTGGCTTTAATGCCAAAACAAAATTAGATTTTTAGGAGATTTTATTTATGATTACAGCAGGAGATTTTAGAAAAGGCACAACTTTTGAAATGGACGGAAATGTTTACAATGTTATTGACTTTTTGCATGTTAAACCAGGAAAAGGTTCTCCATTTGTTAGAGCAAAAATCAAAAATGTTATGACAGGTCAAGTTAAGGAAGACACTTTCAACCCTTCTGACAAGTTCCAAGATGCAGTTATTGAAAAGAAAGAAATGCTTTACCTTTACAATGATGGCGAACTTTACTACTTTATGGACAATGAAACATATGAGCAAATGCCACTTAACAGAGATGCAGTTGCTGATGCACTTAACTTCATCATTGAAAATATGCCAACAACTATGTATATCTACAAAGGTGTTCCATTTGCGGTTTATCCTCCAACATTTGTTGAACTCGAAGTTGTTGACACAGAACCAGGAATTCAAGGTGATACATCAAAAGCTTCTCAAAAACCAGCAACTCTTTCAACAGGCTATGTTATCAGAGTTCCACTCTTTGTTAACACAGGCGACACAATCAGAGTTGACACGAGAGATGGCTCTTATATGGAAAAAGTTAGATAATTCGATTTTGAAATTATTAAAAACAATCCAATTTTGGGTTGTTTTTTTTGTTGTTAATTTATGTGACATATCCTGCTTCATTTCTATTATAATAAAAAATCGACTATTGACAGATAGAGGATTGTATGTTATAATTTTCTCAAGTTTATAAAGGGGGAATATGAAAAACGCTGAATTTAAATACTCAAAAGAAACGATTGATGAAATAGTTGCAATTTATGGTGTAGATTCAATTGTATATAGATGCGCAAAAGAAGGCAACACTTGGGCAGAAAGAATGGTTGCTGAAAATGCTGAGTAT
>JAGBBH010000092.1 GCA_017938505.1 Clostridia bacterium
AAAGTGGGACAAAAGTTGTTGAGGGGTGGAAATATTCCACTAGTAATTCGTATTTAAACATTTCTCATAGTGCTGTTTATTCTGATTGCTCAACGGATTTGACCATTTCAAGGCAGTTTGATTATTTAAACAATAGTGGAACAAATAAAAAAGTTTCTCAAGAGTCTCTTGCAACTTCAAGATTTGTTCAAACATCAGTAAGTGAGATTGCTTTGGCTGGCATTACGGACTATCGTGCAAAGGGAAGTGATTTGGCTTGTATGTTGATGGGAGTTAATTCTTCGAGCTATTGCAGTTATTCGACTCGAGACTTATATGACATTAGCAGTGGTAAATATATAACGGTAGATGGAACGGTAAGAAACCTATGGTTGAACAAAAACTGTGGTATTAGATATTCTTTTGCTAGCACAGGAAAATCGAGTTAGATTTGACATTGAAAACAGACAAAATGAAAACTAATTAATTTTGATACAAGATTGTTGATGTTTCTTTAATTAAGAAAAGCAAAACTCATAAAACCTAACTTATTTGAACTTGGTGTGATAATTTAAAGAAAAACACTTACTAAATGTTGTAAGTGTTTTTTGTTTTTGTGTTTATTATTATAATGACTTTTCTTGTTGTTCAAAGTGTCTTTTAGATTTTGAATCTTGAAAAAGCGAATCTTCGACTTCTAAAAGACGGTCGCAGTTTTCATAAGTTGTTAAAAGTTCTAGGTCTAGGTATTGTTTTGCTGTTGTTTCTATCTCTTTTGGAATTCCATAATATGCTTCTGCCAAAGAGCCGACAATTGCTGCGATTGTGTCAGAATCGCCACCGATTGAAATGGCAGTTCTGATTGCATCTTCAAAGTTTTCACTTTCAAAGAAACAAAAAAATGCTTGAGGGACAGTGTTTTTACAGCTTACATGGAATTTGTAATTTGACTTTAAATCTTCATAATCAAAATCTAAAGGATAATAATATTCTTCAACAAAGGTTTTTAGTTCTTCTTTGCTTTTTCCTTGTCTTGCTAAAAAAATTGCACTTGCGACTGCTTCTGCCCCTTTGATTGCTTGTGGGTGGTTGTGGGAAATTGCTGTTACTTTGCGAGATAAATATTTCACTTCTTCCAAACTGTTTGCAAAGTAGGCAACAGGGCTGACTCTCATTGCGGCACCATTTCCCCAAGAGTTATAAGGTTTTGGTTCGATGGCGTTGAGCCATTCTTGGAATTTTTCGCCATATCCAACTTCAGGAAAATGATTTGCAAGTTCTTGCATTGTTTTTATAGTTACGATTGGAAGATTGCGATAATCTCCTTTACATCTTTTCAATGATTTGTAAACAGCGAGGGTCATAACGGTGTCATCAGTAAAATGATTATCTTCATCAAAAAGAACAAACTCCTTTGATTTTAGGTTGTTGAATTCATATTTTGAACCAACAATATCTCCAACAATTGCGCCAAGCATAGTGCACCTCTCTTTTGTTTTTTTGTTTATTATATATTAAAAATTCTTTGCTGTCAATCCCCATTTTGCGGGTTTATTTGTTTTGAAAAAAAGTTTTTTTATGTTATCATATATTTGTATAATGCTATTTTGGAGAAAATTATGGGATTGATGAACTTTATTTATAAGATTTTTGGTTTTGAAAGTGATGATGTAAAAGTCGTTCAAACAAAAAAGAAGGAAAGTGCAAAGGCATCTTACAATTTGAAAATTTCAAAAAAACTTCCAGATGAAATTGATGGAATTAAAGTTTTTTATCCACAAACTTTTGAAGAGTGTAAAGATAAAGTTGAACTTTTGAAAAAAAATATTCCTTTCTTTTTGGATTTTCGTGCTTGTGGAATTTCGGAAAAGAACAAAATTTTGGATTATTTTCAGGGAGTAATTGCTGTTCTTGGGGCGACGGAAGAAGTTGTTGAAAAAAATTTACACATTTTTCTTCCTAAAAATATGGAACTTGAAAGGGAATAAAAAACATTATTAATTGCTGTTTTGCGAGAGGTTTACAGGAAAAATGTATAAAGGAATTAGTTTTTATTTTGGATATGATATCCCAATTAAAGAAAGAGCTAGAATGATTGCAAATGTCGGTTTTAGCAGTGTTATTACAAATGCTGACAAAAAACTTGTTTGCCAAAATGACAGAATTGAAAAGCAGGTTAAAGTTTTCAAAGAAATGGGACTGCATTGTTCAAGTTTGCATATGAGATATAATCGAGAAGACTTGCCACACTTTTTTAAAAAGGATAAAATAGGAAAAAAACTCGAAAAAAATCTCAAAAAAGACTTAAAAATTGCAAAAAAATATGGTTTTTCTTGTGTTGTTGTTCATCTGGCAGGAGAGATTTCTTTTGAAGGGGTTGAAAGATTTAAGAGAATTTTAAATGTTGCTGAAAAGGTTCGTGTCCCACTGGCTTTGGAAAATTTGATAGATTTGAACCCATTGTTTTATTTTTTAGATAATTTCAAAAGTGAATATGTAAAATTTTGTTATGATTCTGGGCATAATAATGCTTTTAACAAAGAAGTTGATTTGCTTGAAAAATATGGCGACAGACTTGTTTGTGTTCATTTGCACGATAATGATGGAAAAGATGATTTGCATGGACTCAACAGATTTGGAACGATTGATTGGCAAGATATGGCAAAGAAATTGGCAAAAACAAACTTGTCTTGTTTGGATTATGAATTGCTGCCACGAAGTATTAACGGTTTGTCTGCTCAAGAAACTTTGGTTGAGGGTATGAAGCAAGCAAATGAACTTGAAGAAATGATAATGAAAGAAAAGGCGTTGCTAGAAAAAGGTGTATAACGGTTTTGAAGTCTTAAATAATGAAAAATAAAGGGAAATTATGAAAAAGAATTTTTGGATTAAATTTAGTGTGTTTATGTCATTGATTGCTGTCGTTTTGGCCATTGATTTGGTTTCAAAATATTTTTTCTATGACAAGGCAGACTCGGCAAATGCCATTGCAGTCATTCCTTATATTATCAATTTTAAAAGATTGCCAGATTTAAACTATGGGGCCGCTTGGGGAATTATGGGCGGAAAACAAGTGTTTTTGATTGTTCTTTCTTTTGTGTTTTTGGCTATTTTTGTTGTTTATTATATCAAAGAAAAAAACAAATCGTGGTTGATGAACATAACCTTTGCTTTCTTGATTGCGGGTTGTGTTGGAAATCTTATTGACAGACTTTTCTTGGGGGGAGTGAGAGATTTTATTCAATTCGCATTCTGGCAAAGTTTTCCTACTTTCAATTTTGCTGATGTATTTTTGTGTGTTGGTGTCGTTTTGTTTATAGTTTATATGACAATTTTTTTGGTTAAGGCTAACAAAAAAGACAAAAAAGAAAATGTTGAAAAATCGGAAGGGGACAAAGATGATAAATAGTTTTGAGGTCCTACAAGATGATGTTTCCAAAAGACTTGATGTCTTTCTTCTTGAAAAATTTCCAGAATTTTCTCGTTCGCACATAAAAGGACTGATTGAAAAAGGGTTGGTTCTTGTAAGTGGAAAAATTGTAAAAGCTGGACAATCATTAAAGTTGGGGCAAAAGATTGAAATTCAGGTGGTTGAGGCAGAGAAAATTTCAACAGAGGCAGACGAGACAGTGGAATTTGAAATTGTATTTCAAGATTCCGACTTGATTGTTGTAAACAAACCTCAAGGGCTGGTTGTTCATCCATGTTCTTCAACAAAAAGTGGAACGCTTGTCAATGGCCTTTTGGCAAAGATTAAGGATTTGAGTGGTATAAATGGCGAACTTCGACCTGGCATTGTTCACAGACTTGACAAGGACACTAGTGGACTGATGGTTGTTGCAAAAAATGATTTTGCTCATATTAATTTGGCAGAACAAATTAAAAACAAAACTTGCAAAAGGTGTTATTTGGCGCTTATTGACGGAAATTTAAAAGACAATGAGGGAAGAATTGAGACTTATTTGAAAAGAGACTCTAAAGACCGCAAAAAAATTTCGGTGCAGGAAAGTGGCAGAATTGCAATAACAGACTATAAAGTTTTGCAAAGGTTTGAAAAAACTTGTCTTGTTGAGTTTTCTTTGCAAACAGGAAGAACTCATCAAATTCGTGTTCACTCAAAATTTTTAGGCCACCCTGTCGTGGGCGACAAGACCTATGGAAAAGAAGTTAAAGGGCTTGAGGGTCAACTTTTGCACGCATATCGCATTTCATTTGTTCACCCTCGAACAAACAAAGAGGTCGCTTTTGAGGTGCAAATGCCAAGTTATATGCAAGAATATATTGATAAACAAAAGAAAAATTTGGTGTAAAAACTTGGTAATAAATCAAGGTTTGTTGAAAGTTTTAAATTTGATTTAAAGAACTGACAATGTCAGTTTCTTTTATTTTTTTGACTATTGACAAGTGGTATCTTGTGTGTTAAAATGTGAGCATAAGTGGAGGGGTTTATGATTGAAGATTGGAACGATTTTGGTTGGCCTAACGAAGATGAATTGGTGTTAAGAAAAGGCTCAAAGATTGTTGATTTAAGTGAATTTCCACTTGATTCAAAAAATTATGAGATGGTGGTTTGTGTTCCTTATGACTATAACAATGCAAGAATGGGAAATCCTGTGCTTTGTCTTGGAAATAAAGAGGACGGAAATATATATACTTTAACTTTTAAAAGCAAAAATAGAAATTCCATTTTAAAGTTTTTGGGGGTAAGTGATGAAATCGGTTGTGCCTATAAAGAGGCTAGGTTTTTAAATGAACTTGCATTTTTGCCTGTTGAGGTGGGGTTCAATTCTTACAGCACTGGTTCAAGTCAAGGGGAATTTAGAATTGTTTGTGAGGACGGCAAATGTTATTATCAACTTGGTTCGTTGAAGGACGAAACGTTGATTGATAAAACGGTTTATGATTCGTTTAAAGATGTTGTTGATGCAACGCACGAACGTTTTGTAAAAACGTGCGCAAAAAAAATTAGAAAAGAAACGACTGACGAGCCTCGAATTAGAGAAAGAGATAGAGGTTAAAGGAAAGGAGAAAGAAAATGATTAGAGACAGAGATTTATTTATTGGTTTGGCAGAAGCAACAAATTTGTCAATTAAGGAAGGAACAATTGAAACTAGACCATTTATATCGGTGGATTGGGAAGATTTTCCGTTGCGTAGTGATTCTTATATGATGCGAATTGTGATAAATGCCGATTTATTTAGAGGTGGATTTAGCAAGCCTATTATTGAATTTTGGGATTGCGAAGGTCCAGCAACAAAGAAATATACACTCTACTTCTCAAATGGAAGTTGGAAAGAAGCATTGAAATTTTTGGGGCTGGAAGATGCTGACCATCATAAGGCATTTAGGTTTTTAAGTGAAGTTTGCTTGCTTGGAAAGGAAGAAAAATATCTTGGAAATAAAAATGAAAAAGATTTAGATGCTCAAAATAAATTTAGGCTTTTGAGTGAAGTTTACTGGCTTAGAAGAGAAGAAAAATATCTTGGAAATAAAAATGAAAGAGTTGAAATTTTGGGAGTTAGCAATGCACCAAAAGTAATTCGTGTTGATAAGTATATGGGTGATTGTGAAACTTTCCATTTGCCGCACATTGTTCCTACAAGAAGATTTGATTCTTTTGAAGCGCTAATGGACGATACGCACAAGATTTATGTTCAGGCATGTGCAAATCACTTGAAAGCAGATGCAAAAAGAGAAAAAGAAAGAGATAGGGGATAAAGATTATGAACAAATTTGAAGAGAGATTGGCAGAAATTAGAAAATCTGAAGGTGCTATTGGGCAATGGCAAGAAAGTATTAAGCATAAAAGAGAAGCCTTTGAAGCAAATTTGCAATATGACAAAGATTGTCTTGCGGTTTGCCAAGGCTATTTGAACGCCTTGTTTGAAGGAAATGTTTGCGTTCGTGCGGGCGATTTGGTTGAAGAACTTGCAAAGGAACTTGGTGTTGATAAAAACGACCTTCAATGGAAAATTTGGTCAGACATTCATTTCTGGGGCAAAAATTCAAGGGCGGAGATGGTTAACTTAATTCAAGACTCAAAGAAAGGACTGACTTTCATTGTTGAATCAAAAACAATTCCAACTTCAGATTTCTATGTCTCAACAAGACAACCCGTTAGTGATGTTTCGCATTTAAGAGCAATTCAAGCGAATGGAAAAACTTTGATTGAAAATATGGAAAGAGAGGTGAGATATGATGATTTGCAAGGGGCTCACTATACCGCACTTGAAGTTGAAAATAAGGAAGATTTTATTGTGAAGATTAAACTCATGGACTTTAGAAAATCAAATACTGCACTAAGACCTATGAGCGTTGTAGAGAAGGCGGTTAATAATTGCATCGAAAAATATTTGGAGAGTGAAAGAAAAGTTAAAGAGCAAACAACCATTGGCGTTGATGGGATTGGAACAGTTGTTAATGTTGAAGGAAAAGAAAGAGATAGAGGTTAATAAATTTTAAGCATCGTAAAACTTGTGCAAATGTGCAGATTTTACGGTGTTTTTTGTTGTTAAATGGCAAGAAATGTTTTTAAAACCCTTGACAACGAGGGCGGGCGTGTGCTAAAATAAGGTCGTATCCGCATATATCGGGTTTTAGAAGAAAAATTTGTTTGAGAGAGATTTTTTGAACAAAAAGGGAGTCAATCCCCACCTATGATGATAGCGAGTTTGGATAGAGGAGGTATATGAAAATGTTTGCAGTAGTTCAAACAGGTGGAAAACAGTATAATGTTACTGAAAATGATGTTCTTAAAGTTGAAAAACTTGAAGCACAAGTTGGTGACAAAGTGAAACTTGAAGTTTTGCTTGTTAATGATGGAACAAAAACTGTTGCTGGAACACCTACCGTTGAAAGCGCTGAGGTAGTGGCTGAAGTTGTTGCGCACGGAAAAGGCGATAAGATTGTTGTTTACAAATATAAGCCAAAGAAAAATGAACGCAAGAAACAAGGACACAGACAACCTTGGACAGAAATCAAAATTGTTTCAATTAAGATGTAATTATGATTAAGATTACGATTTGTGAAAGAAATGGCAAAATTTGGGCATTTCAAGTGAAAGGACACAGCGGTTATGCTGAAGAGGGAAGCGACATTGTTTGCAGTGGAGTTTCGGTTGCGACACAAATGGCGGTTGTGGGACTAAAAGAAGTGTTAAAACTTCAAACTGAAGTTGACATTGAAGAAGGCTATTTGCATTTGGAACTTTTGAAAAGTGAAGAATATGAAAAAGCACAAGACATTTTGTTGGCTATGAAAAAAACACTTGAGGATATTGCCAAAAATTATGCCAAGTATGTTAAATTGGAGGTAAAAAAAGATGTTTATTAATTTACAACTTTTTGCTCATAAGAAAGGTGGCGGAAGCACCAAGAACGGTAGAGATTCTCAAAGCAAGCGTTTAGGCGTTAAGGCTTATGCTGGTGAATTTGTTACAGCAGGGTCAATTATCGTTCGTCAAAGAGGAACAAAGGTTTATCCTGGTGCTAATGTTGGTCTTGGAAAAGATTACACTCTTTTTGCTCTCAAAGAGGGAAAGGTTGTTTTCGGAAAGAGCAATGGAAAAAATATCGTTTCAGTTGTAGCTGAATAGTGAAAAGGGCGAGTACGCCCTTTTTTTGTTATATTTTTGTCGAATCTTAAAAAAAGATATAACTTGGCAAACGGCACAAAATTTGGGAAAAGAATAAAATTAAGATTTCAATTGTTGAAAAGGAAGGATTGCGAGTTGGAATATAAACTTGAGAAAGAAAAGATTATTATTTTTGGCAAGGACGATTTTTGTTCAAAACACATTTTTGAGTGTGGGCAATTCTTCGCATATAACAAAAATGGCAATGACTATGAAATCTTTGCAGGCGACAAAAAAGCAGTTGTAAAAGAAAATAATTTTGGGTTTGAGATTGTTACAAAAGATACGAAATTTTTTGAAGCGTTTTTGGACCTTGGAACCGATTATTCTGACTTAAAGAAAAAACTTTCAAAATATGAAATCTTGAAAGAACCAATTAAATTTGGTTATGGAATAAGAATTTTGAAGCAGTCGGTTTTTGAAACATTAATTTCTTTTATTCTCTCTGCAAACAACAATATAAAGAGGTTTACGAAAACTCTTTTTCAAATTCGAGAAAAGTTTGGAAAGAAAATGCAAGATTATTTCGCATTTCCGACGCACAAAGAACTTCTTTGTGCAACAGAGAAGGATTTTACAGACTTTGGCGCTGGTTATAGAGCAAAATATCTTTATCAAGTTTTGAGGCAAGTTGATGAAAATATTCTTGAACATTGGAAAGGATTGCCAACAAAAGAGTTGAGGAAACAACTGATTGGTCTTGCGGGGGTTGGACCGAAGGTTGCTGATTGCGTGTTGTTGTTTGGATATGGAAGGGGAGAGGTCTTTCCTGTTGACACTTGGATAAATCAAATGTATAACAAATTCTATGGAGAAAACGGGGAAAGCAGAGAAAAAATTAGAGAGATTTTAACAGAACAATTTCAAGAACTTTCGGGATATGCGCAGCAATATTTGTTCTATTTTATGAGAAGCAATGAGGGGTTAATCGCTAATTCCAACTCGAACAAGGTGTAAAAAAAGCAAAAAAAGTTATTGAAATTTAATTTATTATGTGGTAAGATGTGAAAAA
>JAGBBH010000093.1 GCA_017938505.1 Clostridia bacterium
AACGACATTGTTTTCAATAATTTAGATGAACTTACAAAAACATACAACATTCTTCACATTTGCGGGAAACAAAACTATCAAGACATAAAACACAATGGTTACAAAATTTTTCCATTTGTTGACAACATTCAAGACTTCTTCGCTTCAGCAAATTGCGTTCTGACTCGTGGCGGAAGCGGTGTAATAAATGAACTCTTGGCACTTTCAAAACCAATGCTTATTGTTCCTCTTTCAAAGAAATGTTCAAGGGGCGACCAAATTGAAAATGCAAAATTGTTTGAGCAGCTTGGCTATGCAGAAATGTTAGAGGAAGAAAATTATAGTTTTGAAAAATTACAAAAAAAACTGCAATATTTGCTTAAAAATTCGCAAAAAATCAAAGAAAATATGAAAAAAACTGCAAAAAACAATGCAGTTCAACAAATTTCTGAAATCATCTTATCTAAAATTACTTGAAAATTTTTTCAATGTTAGGCAATCCATAGCCTTCAAAATTCCTCTCAAAACCAAGCGATTGACAACTCTCTAGCAACAACCTTTTAACTTGCTCAGGTTTAATTTCAGGATATTTTTCACAAAGCAAACAACACAACCCAGCAATCATTGGTGTAGCAACAGATGTCCCACTTAATGTTGTATAATTTTTAGAAACGCCACAAGAAACAATATCAACGCTAGGGGCAACCAAGTCTGGTTTTATACTTCTAAAAGCCGGCCCCCTTGACGAAAAGTCGGCAATTTCAAAAGAGTTTCGATTGAAACTTTTTTCATTATCTCTATTATCATCAATTCCCCCAACCGTAATAATGCGAGGGCTTATTCCTGGCGATTTTATTGTTTGATGTTCAGGGCCACTGTTGCCTGCCGCAGCAACCACAACGACCCCATCTTTCCACAATGCTTCCGCACCTAGCATAATTGGGTCATTATGTCCCAAAGGTTCACTTCCAAAACTCATACAAACAACTTTTATCCCCAACTTTTTGTGATTGTCAAACACAAAACTCATTGCATCAATAATTTTATTTGCCGTTGCTTCCCCTTTGCCATCAAGTGCCTTCAACGCAAAAATGTTTGATTGCGGAGCAATTCCAGAAAATTTGAAATTGGACAGACAACCACTCCCCGAACAAACACCTGCAACAAAGGTTCCGTGTCCGTTGTCATCATAGGGAATGTTTTTATCTCCAATAAAATCTTTAAACTCACAAATGCGATTTTTTCCTAACATAAAATCGCAATGACAAGAAATTCCTGTGTCAATAAACGCAACTCCCACATTTTTGCCATAAAGACCAATTCCTTCCGTCTGCAAAATTTTCCTTGACAAAAACATCAATGAAGAAACCTTTGCGAGTGTTGAAATAAACTCTACCTGCCTTACATTTGAGAGAACAAGAATCTCTTTTTTTGACGCTTTGCAAAAAAAGGCATTTATGAATGGATATTCTTCTTGAATATGTATGTTTTTCTGTCGCAAATGCTGTCTTGTTGCCACGAAATCTTTTGCGATAACAAAACAAAAAATTTTTCTGTCAAAATTTAAAATTGAAATTTGTTCCAAAATTTGTCGGTCTATTTTGTCAATCTTCATTTCAAGTTCTTTATGACCTCCACCATATTTTGATAAGTTGCTGGAGGAAGATAGTCTTTCATTTTTTCAATTGAAGAAAGAAGTCCATCATAATCAAACACGCCTTTTTGCTTTTGAGATTGCACCTCTTTTTCAAGCATATTCATAAGTTCATAAGACGAATGATTTTTAAGTTCATCATATTTTTTTGCAATGTCTTCATTTTGTGCCTGCTGATTTCTTTGTCTTTGTTCTTTTGAATTTGACATTTCACTTAGTTTCATATAGTTCTCCTATAATCAATATATGAAATTCTCAACCAGATTTACACAAAAACAAAAAAGATTGCATATAAATAGTTATGAACAATTTTAGCCAGAATCATCAAAAAGAAAGAAGTGTTTTAAATTATTACCCGGAAAGCATAAACCTTGATGTAAAAACAATGACTTTTACAAGACAAAACGAAAATCCTTACAAACAACAATCACAAGAGAATAACAATCCACAAAACCAGTCTTTCCAAAGTTCGACAACATTCAACGCATCTTCTCTTTTTTCTTTTCTTAAAAACTCTCCCCTTGCCACACTACTTTCTAACAACAACGATTTGCTCTCAAACATTCTCAAAGGTGGACTATTTTCAAATCAAAATGGTCAAAATTCTTCGCTAAACCTGCAAACATTATCAACTTTATTTTCCATCAACAAGCAAAAAAATAATGTCGAAAATAAAGAATCAATAATTGACATTGAAAATTCTTATGAGGAACTTTAAAATTAAAAGAAATTATTAAAAACAATTTAAAATCCCTAAATTAGGGATTTTTTTAATATTTTTGTATTTATTTTTTTATTTTTTGCAAATTAAATAAAAATAAATAAAAAATGATTGAATTATTCTTCAATCACTTTTCCGTGTTCAAAATAAATTTTTCTTTTACATATTTTTTCCGCAATTTCAGGTCGCGTGCAAGCCAAAATCAAAGTAGTGTTTGAAGACTTAAGTCTTTTAATCAAACTCAAGATTGCATCAATGTAAACCTCTGAAATTTCATCAAAGATGTTGTCAATAAGAAGCAAATCAAGTTCTCTAAATGCAAGCCTAATCAAAGAAAGAACATATTTGTCCTCTTTCCTTATGTTCTTGATTTTTTCATCTCTAATTCTTTCAAGAGAGAAATCAATGATTGCATTATTAATCATTTTTTCGGCTTCTGCTGGTTTGTAACCCTTTTTGTTCAAAATGTATCTGAAGTTTTCATAAACGGTTTTATTTTCTAAAAAAACAGGACAATATGGCACATATCCAACACTTAAGTCAGTTTTAAAGTCAACTTTTTTGATTGGAATTTTGTTGATGTAAATTTCTCCAGAATCAAATTCTTCCAACTTGGCAATAACTCTAAGCAGTGTTGTTTTTCCACTGTTAACTTCACCAACAAGTGCAACGCTTTCGCCAACTTCAACATCTAAATTGATGTCTTCAAGTGCAAAGAATTCTTTTGTATATTTAAGATTTAAGTTTTTAATTGATAACATACTTTTGCTCCATTTTTAAAATCTTACAAAGATATATTACTATATTTCTTAAAAAAATGGAAGCGATTTTAGCGGTTTTGTTTAAATTTATTGTGTTTTGTTAAATGTTAATTGTTCAAAAATAGGATTTCTGACAAAATTTAAGCTATTTAATGATTTTTCTAGAAAATACTGTTGACTTTACTTCTTTAATGTGATAATATTTCTCCCGCAGTTGCAGAACATTTGTTGACGCAAATAATGCACATATTCTTGGAGGGGAAGTTCCTGTTGAGGTTGATTAGCCAAACAAGAATGTGGTAGAACTTAATAATGGCTTAATAAAAACACAAATGCGACTCGGAATAGCAACAAAATTATCTGACTCGGAAATTTTTGTTGTAGAGGTTATTCTATTGTGGTTGAAACTCAGTGATGAGACTATAAGAGTTTGGCATTTGGTAGCACGGCATAAAT
>JAGBBH010000094.1 GCA_017938505.1 Clostridia bacterium
CTATCGTTCGACTCCTCGTGAGAATTCATAAGGTTATCAAATGATACCACATCATAACCCATAAACTTTTCAACAACAGCAAATTTTTCACTTGCAAATTCGAGTTTTTGCAACTTTGTTTCATCTTTGTTTTGCAACTCAATATACCTTCCCTTCACAGAAAAAATATAATAAAAAATCTGTTTTTTAAAAACAAAAAGAGAAATTACCCCCTTATTAAAAACAGTGTTATAACTCCCCCTCACCTCAACAAAAACAGGGAGAACTAAAACCAAAATAACCACCATAGGAATTAAATAATACAAAGAAGTTTGCCAATTCATAACATTATTTTGCTTTTTTAATTAAAAAAAATTCAAACATAACAACAAAAAAAAACAACCACTAAAGGTTGCTTTTTTCTCGTTATTTTCTTTTCTTTGAAGCAAGTTTTCTTGCTTTGTTAACCCTCTTATTTACTTTGTCAAACTCAATATTTTTGTCAATCGCAGAATAATCTGCATTTCCCTGCTTCATAATCAATTCAAAAATGGTTTCAATTCCATTGGTTTTCATACCAACCAATTTCTCTTTCATTTTCTTCAATTCTTGTGGGTTATCATACAAAAATTCAACATTTTTTAAAAGTTGCCTTCCATTTTTAAATGTTAGTGCCGTTCCATATTTTTCCAAGAACTTGACATTATAAAACTCCTGTCCAGGCAATTTCGTTGTTGCAATCAAAGGAAGTTCTTTATTTATGCTTTCCGTTGTAGAAAGTCCACCGCCTTTTCCAATCATAACATCGCTTGCACTCATATATAAATCAACTTCTCTAGTAAATCCAATATTTACAACTTTAATATTTTGTGGCAATTTAGAAAGCATTTTATCAATCTTTTCTTTTGCTTTTTTGTTGTTTCCATTAATAACAATAATCTGAACATTTTGCTTAAGTTTCTTTGCAAGGGTCTTAAAAACTTTCAATCCACCTTGCCAATGTCCGCCACCATAGAAAACCAAAACCGTAAAAAGTTTTTCATCAATGCCAAGTTTTTCACAAGCAGTTTGTTTGTCAACCACTTCAACAAACTTTTCACTTACAGGAATTCCAGTCAAAACCAGATTTTCATTTTTAAATCCTTTCGCAATGAGTTCTTCTCTAAATGCTTCGTTTGACAGCGTCAAAAAATCAACACCGCCCACAGATGCCTCCCAAAATGGAGAAACAACATAGTCAAGCATACACACAACAACTTTTGCAGGAATGTCATAAACTCTCTTTAAGTTTGATAATGCCATTCCGCAATAATATGAAGTTCCATAAATTACATCTGGTTCAAACTCATAAATCAACATCAAAAGTTTTCCATTCAAATTTTTAACTGATGCTTGTGCAGGACAAACACTGGCTTTTTCAGGGTTCCACTTCAAATATGCGTTATAAAAAGCATCATAAATAGGTCTCAAATACCCTACCGCCAAATTATACCCTTTATCAACTGTCCAAGCATTAAGTGCAGAGGTATATTCTTTAATAATATCAACAACCTTGACTTCAACTTCACCAGTTGTTTCAAGTCTTTTTTTCATAGCATACGCTGCGGAGTTATGCCCGTTCCCCGCAGTAACGGTCAAAATCAACACTTTCTTTTTCATATCTTGATTATACATTAACTCAAAAAAAATAGCAAAGAAATTTCGACAAAACATTATGAAATTTTTAAAAAATGAGTTATACTAAAAAAGTATTTAAGGAGAATAGCGAATGAAAAAAGAAAATCAAACACAAGAAGAAAAAAAATCTTGCAAAAAAGCATCAAAATGCAAAGAAAAAGTGCAAAAAGAAAAAAAATGCAAGACAAAAACTTCACAAACGGTTGAAAAGAAAGTTTGTTTTGACAACGAACTCTACTTAAAACTTCAAACAGAGCAAATCAACAAAAGAATAAAAAAATTCCACAACAAACTCTATGTTGAGTTTGGCGGAAAAATTTTTGACGACTTGCACGCTGCAAGAGTTTTGCCTGGCTATGATGCAAATGTAAAAATCAAAGTCTTGCAAAAAATGAAAGAAAAGGTTGAAATCATTTTCTGCATCAGTTCAAATGACATAGAAAAACACAAGGTTCGAGCAGACCTTGGTTTAAGTTACGACAACGAAGTTCTTCGTCTTGTTGACAATTTGCGTGAAATTGGTCTTTATGTTTCAGCTTTCGTTATAACTCTCTATAAGGGTCAACCAAGTGCAACAAAATTTGCAAAAAAACTTGAACTTCGAGGTGAAAGAGTTTATTTTCACAACTACACAAAAGGTTATCCAAATGATGTTGACACCATTGTTTCTGATGAAGGCTATGGTGCAAATCCATTCATTGAAACAACAAAGCCATTAGTTGTTGTTACAGCACCAGGTCCATCAAGCGGAAAACTTGCAACCTGCCTTTCTCAACTCTATCACGAATATAAGCGTGGCGTAAAAGCAGGATATGCAAAATTTGAAACTTTCCCAGTTTGGAACTTACCACTCAAACACCCAGCAAACATTGCTTATGAAGCCGCAACTGCTGACCTTCAAGATGTAAATCAAATCGACCCATTCCATTTCAATGCTTATGGAAAATTGGCAGTTAATTACAACAGAGACATCGCAGTTTTCCCAATTTTGCAAAGCATAACTACAAAAATTATGGGCAAAGAAGTTTACAAGTCCCCAACAGATATGGGCGTAAATATGATTGCCGAATCTCTCAAAGATGATTCCGTTTGTCAAGTCGCAGCAAAAAAAGAGATTTTCAGAAGATATTATCGTGCTGAATGTGATTATAAACGAGGACAGGCAACTTTTGAAACTTTGGAACGCAACAAATTCTTAGTTTCAGAAGTTAAGGCAGACAAATCGCTTCTTCCTGCAATTGATGTTGCAAAGAAAGCAGCAAAAGACAGTGGTTATCCTTGCATTGCTCTTGAACTTCCAAATGGCGAAATCGTAACAGGAAAAACAAAAACCATTGTTTCTGCAAGTGGAGCTGTCATTCTGAATGCACTTCGCACCCTTGCAAATCTTGGAGATGATTTTGATGTAATCACAGACGACATCTTGCTTCCAATTGTGGAATATCGAACCAAAATTTTAAAAAGCCACAGCAGTGTTCTCACTCTTGATGATGTAATGGTTGCCCTTTCAATTTGCAGCGGCAAAAACGAGAAAGCAAAAAAAGCAATGGAACAAATCACAAACTTGAAAGGTTGTGATGCACATTGCACTTACATTTTGCCAACAAGCGAGGAACAAACCTTAAAGAAGTTTGGCGTTAATGTAACCTGCGAACCCGTTTACTTAAACGCCAATCTTTTTGAAGATTGAACATAAAAAAATATAAGAGGTTTACAACAACCTCTTTTTTATTCCCTGTTTAACCACCACAAGAACTTATTTCTCATTTCATTTGAACCACTTGTCATAATTTGAAGTTGATAGTTTGGTAAAACAACCCCATTTTCATTGGTTTTTAATCCATCTTTTTGGTTTTTTAATACTACCTCTTTCAATTTTTCTGCAACAGAAGTTGCCCCATCAAAAAAAACAATTTCACCCAAAATTTGCTCAATCAAATCTTTAACTGCGACATAGTGCGTACAGCCAAGCACCACCGCCTTGACTTTTCCGCGAAATCGAGAGAGCACTTTTTCCAGCAACGGTTGAACAACCTCAAGTTTGTCTAAATTTTCATCAATCACACTTGCTAAATTGTCAATGCACAAAATTTTACACCCACAACTTTTCAAATCTCTGTTGTTTTTTTGTGTGTTTAATGTTGCAAGAACCAAAATCTCATCTCGTTCAAATCTTTCCATTGCGGTTTTTATTGGTGGTGCTGTTCCAATAAATTCCACTTCAGCAAACTTCTTTTCACATTCCTTCAAACACACTGCAGTTAATGTATTACACGCAAAAATCACAATTTCAAACTTAAAAAATTGATAAATTGTTTTCAGATTTTTCAAAGAAATCTCAATCAATTGCTCTTTTGCCTTGTTTCCATACGGCAAATTTTCATTGTCGCAAAAAAGCAAAAAATCACAACAAGGACATTCCTTCAAACATTCTTTTAAGACATTAACCCCACCACTGCCACTGTCAATCAGTAAAACCTTTTTCATAAGAATTATATATGCACCAAATCAAAATTATTGCAAAATTAACAAACAAAGACTTTCCCCTTTCTTGACGACACAATCTTTAATCTCGCTACTTTTATAAATTTACACCTGCCACACCCCCAACAGCATCAGCAACAACCGCAGACAAAAACTCGACTTTTTCTTCAACATCTTTTTCTGTGAGAATCACACCATTCTTCTCACCAAAACTCTTGGTAGAAATCATCATTGGAACGCCAATTGAAAAGCAAGGAACATTGAGTGTCTGTTTGTTAATGGCGTGTCCAAAATTGTTTAACGCACTGCCCGGAGTGAGTCCAACATCATTAAGTTGAATAGAACTCCCCAACCTTTTTAAATTTGTTGTTGCAAGACTGTCAAACAACACAACAACAGAAATGTCAAACGCCTCAACAATAACTCGGATAATGTCATAAGAATTTATTCCAGTATTTGCAAAAATGTTAGGCGAAATTTTAAACCTTCGATTGTTTTTTTTAAATGGAAATATCTCAATTTTTTCAACGACTTTAACTCCAAAACTATCAGAAACAATTGCAGGATTTCCTATCCCTACAAACAACACTTTTGCACTTTTCTTTATTTTATGAAGTTTCCATAAAAATTCAAATTTTTCTTTCAATTCCTCTAACAAAATTTTACGATGTTCTTTAAAGAAACTTGAAAGCATTGGAACATTTAAAACAAAATAATGACCTCTCGCAAAACCCAACTTTTCAGCCTTGCCCTTGCTTTCCACAAAAAGTTTACAAGATGTTGCACCAAACCTACCAAGACTTTTGCTTTCATAACCCAAATTTGCCAAATCTTCACCACATTCATCAATTAAATCAACCATATATACAATATTGCCAAAAAATTTTGAAAAAATAAGTTGATTTTTCGAAAATAGTATGTTATAATGTTCTAGATAATTTTTAAGGAGAAAGAAATGGCAAACATTAAATCAGCAAAGAAAAGAGTTTTGATTGAAAGAGAAAGAAGAGTCGTTAACAACTCAGTAAAGTCAGAAATCAAAACATATGTTAAGAAGTTCAAAGACCAACTCTCTTCTGACCTTGCTCAAGCTGAAGAAACATACAAAGCACTCGCAAGCAAACTTGACAGTGCAGCAAGAGAAAATGTAATTCACGCAAACTCTGCAAGCAGAAAGAAAGCACACTTTGCAAAATTGTTGGACAATGCAAAGAAAAGCAAATAATGAAAACAAAAGCACACCGCACTAGTTGGTGTGTTTTTTTACAATAAATATTCATTTTTTGCTTTAAATTGTTTGTAGCTTTGACAATTAAAAGAAAGTATGGTAGTATAAGAGTATGATAAAAATAACAAAAAATTGGCTTGAACTTTTGAAAGACGAATTTGAAAAACCTTATTTTAGAGGGTTGCAAGAGTTTTTGAATGAGGAATATTCCCGCTTTACAATTTATCCAAAAATGGAAAACATTTTCAACGCACTGAATGTTGTTAAATATGATGATGTCAAGGTTGTAATCATTGGTCAAGACCCCTATCATGAACCAAATCAAGCGCACGGACTAGCTTTTTCTGTGGAAGAAGGCGTTTTGTTGCCGCCTTCGCTTATTAACATCTACAAAGAAATTGAAGACGACCTTGGAATAAAATGCGACAAAAGTGGAAATCTTATGCGCTGGGCAAAACAAGGAGTTCTTCTTCTCAACACGAGCTTAACAGTTCGTAGAGCCCAAGCAAATTCTCATCGTGGAAAAGGTTGGGAAACTTTCACGACCGAGGTTATCAAACTGCTTTCAAAAAGGCAAGAACCAATGGCATTTATTTTGTGGGGTTCAAACGCACAAGCCTTTGCACCAATGATTGCAAAACATCATCTTGTTTTGAAAGCACCTCACCCAAGCCCACTCTCTGCATATCGAGGTTTCTTTGGTTGCAAACATTTTTCAAAAACCAACGAATTTTTATCAAAAAACGGCAAAACGCCAATTGACTGGAAATAACATTTCTTGACAAACTAAGAAAAATGCATTAAAATGCTAGAAAGGAGAACAACACTATGAAAGAAAAATCTTATGTAATGGTAAAACCACAATTTGCAAACTCAAAAATGGTAATAGAAGAAGTAACAAAACGACTCCAAAACGCTGGTCTTAAAATCACTCAAGCAGATTTTGTTCGTTACGATGCAAAACACGCACAACAACACTATCACGAACATGTTGGAAAAGACTTCTATCCAAATTTGGAAGCCTACATCACAAGCGACAAAGCTTATGGAATGATTGTTGAAGGAGAAAATGCAATCGCTACAATTCGCACTTTGGTTGGTTCAACAAAGAACTCTGCACCAGGAACAATTCGCCATGACATTCCAGTCAAACTTGGCATTGCTCCAAGAGTAACAGAAAATGTTGTTCACGCATCAGATTGCGTGGAAGCGGCAGAAAAAGAAAGTGCAATTTTTAATGATTTGGTGACAGAAAAACAAAAGTGGAGTGCGGAAGAACTCGCAGACCTCGAAAAATATTAAACCAAAAAACAAAAAAATAAAACAATGCAATTTTTAGCATTGTTTTATTTTTTAAAAACACTTGACAAAGTAAAATTTTTGCCATAAAATGATAATATCATAAAGAAAAGGAGAAAAAATATGTTTAATTCATTTATTTGGTGGCGTTGGTAATTTAGGCATTCGCAAAATCAAAATGTTTTGTGAGTGCTTTTTCGTGCGCCACAAAACATATAAATGGATTAAATATTTTTATATAAAATCTTATGCCCGTTGGTATGTTTTGTTCACCAAAATAACAACGGGTTTTTTATTTTAATCACAAAAAATTGTGCTAATACAAAAAGGAGATTTTATTATGAAAAACGAAAACAACAAAAAAGTAATGCTGACAGGAGTCAGACCAAGCGGAAACCTAACAATTGGAAACTATTTAGGAGCAATTAAAAATTTTGTAGAAAGACAGGATTCATATGAAAGTTATATTTTTATTGCCGATTTACACGCAATAACCAGCCCCCGCAATCCAGCAGATTTAAAAAAATCAATATACGATTGCATTGCAATGTATCTTGCCTGTGGAGTTGACCCAAACAAGACAATAATTTTCAAACAAAGCGCTGTGCTTGAACACGGAACATTAGGTTTTATTATGACCTTTCAAACAAAAATGGGAGAACTCTCACGAATGACTCAATTCAAACTCAAATCTCAACAACAAACAAAAGAAGGAGTTGACACAGGTTTGTTTGTATATCCAACTTTAATGGTCGCAGACATACTTCTTTACAACACTTCAATAGTTCCTGTTGGGAAAGACCAACAACAACATGTCGAGCTCACGAGAGATTTGGCAGAACGCTTTAACAAGCGTTATGGACAAACCTTCTTATTGCCAGATGTTTATGTAGCACCAATAGGCAACAAAATCTTAAATCTTCAAAACCCCAATGAAAAAATGAACAAATCAGACAGTGGAAACAACAAAGGAACAATTTTTCTTTTAGATGACATAGCTGTTGCCAGAAAAAAAATTATGTCAGCAAAAACAGACAATTTCAATAGTGTTCATTTTGATGAAGAAAGGCAACCAGGAATTTCAAACCTGATGAGCATACTTGCAAAAATCACAGGAGAATCTTTTCAAAGCATAGAACAACGGTTCAAAAATCGTGGTTACGGTGAATTTAAAAAAGAAGTTGCCAACGAAGTTTGCAAATTACTTGAAGAAATACAATCAAAATACAAAAAATTTAACAATCAAGAGTTTCTCGACAACCTCTTGTTTGAAGGAGCAATCCAAGCACAAAAAACAGCATCAACAACCCTTTCCAAATCATTGACAGCACTCGGTTTAAAATAAACATTCACAACATTACAAGAAAACTTTTTTCAATTTTGCAAAAAAACGGCCATTTTTTATGTGTCCGTTTTTTAATTTTTCTCTATAGCAGAACTCTCATAATGCTATCATATTTTTCTTTCATAAGCTCTTGACTTGCCTTACTCATTTTTGCGTAACTTTTCTTTATTTTGTTTTTAACAAACTCATTCGCTTCTTCGATTGTTTCGCCAAGATAAGCACGCCAACACACAAGCTCAACACAACTGTCAAGATGACTCATTGCATCAGCGTCAGCAACGCAAATTTCTTCAATAGAAAATTTCTCATTCACAACACTTGCCCTATGATTTCTGATGCAACACTTTACTTTGTCAATAAATTCTTGCTCAAAACCATCTTGCAACAACACTCCTTCTGCTAGTTCTGCTCCCAAAATATGATGGTTCTCACGATTGGCAAAATCAAGCAAGTCTGCATAATCATGAAAAATTGCTGCCATTTCTACAACATCTTTATCGGCCCCATATTTTTCTGCCAACATACACGCATTTTGAATGACTGGCAAAAGATGATATTTCCAAGTTTGACCAACCTGACAATTTTGCGTTTTGTCATAAATCTCAGATTGCTGTTTAATCAAGTCATAATACTTTTTAAATTTCATAGCAAACCAATTTCCTTTTTTATTTTTTCTAATTTAAATGTTATGCTTTCACTATAAAATATATCACATCACTTACGAATTTTAAAAACAATTCAGCATAAAACAAAAAAATAAAACAAAAAAACCGCTTGACACTTCAAACGGCTTCTTTCTTTTTGGAGCGGAAGACGAGATTCGAACTCGCAACTGCGTCACAAACTTCGCCCGCCACTCATTTTGCTCCTCGCAAAATTCGCCTACTGCTCGTTTGCTCCTTCTTCCCAAAAATGACAAGCATTTTCGGGAACCCTATCTAACGGCAAATGTCGCTTATTTCAACAAAAAAACCGCTTGACACTTCAAACGGTTCATTCTTTTCTGGAGCGGAAGACGAGATTCGAACTCGCGACATTTGCCTTGGCAAGGCAACGCTCTACCACTGAGCCACTCCCGCACATTTCATTTAA
>JAGBBH010000095.1 GCA_017938505.1 Clostridia bacterium
GAATCTGGAGAGAAATATCGCAACACCACATATTGTTTGTCAAAAACACAAAATTGCACAAACGGTCATTATGCCAGGAGACCCGAATAGAAGCAAATTTATCGCACAAACTTTTTTGGAAAATCCAAAACTTGTCAACAATGTTCGTGGGGTGCAAGGCTGGACAGGAACATATAAAGGTAAAAGAGTTACTGTTATGGCTCACGGCATGGGAAATCCTTCCATGGGAATTTATTGCCACGAACTCTACAGTGAATTTAGTGTGCAAAAAATCATTCGTGTTGGTTCTTGCGGGGCACTTAAAGAACAAATTAAACTTGGAGAGGTGCTGATTGCTTCTGATGTTTACACAGACACAAACTATGAAAGACTTTATTCAAGAAGAATGAGGCACTTGACAGCAACGCCAAAGTTGCAAGAAGAAGCAGAAAAAAAAGCTGTTGAACTTGGGCTTTATTGTTTTTTAGGCGCAATCTATAACACTGACACATTTTATAGTGATGAGGGAAATAAGCAGGCAAGGAGGCACGGTTGCATAGGCATTGAAATGGAATCCGCAGCACTTTATTATAATGCAAAAAAATTTGGAAGGGAGGCTCTTGTTTTGTGTTCGGTTAGTGATAACATTGCCACAGGAGAAGAACTCTCTGCTGAAGAGAGAGAAAATACATTCAAAAATATGATGATTCTTGCACTGGAGCTTGCGTAATGAAAAGAGTTTTTATTGTTGTTTTAGACAGTTTTGGAATTGGTCAGGCTCCTGACGCTGACGAATTTGGTGATAATGGTTCAAACACTTTGGAAGCGGTTGTTCAAAGCGGGAAATTTAATTGCCCAGTGATGAAGAAACTTGGTTTGTTTAACATTGATGGTGTAAACTGTTTTGAAAAAGAAAAATCGCCAATGGCAAGTTTTGGAAAACTTGTTGAAATTTCAAAAGGGAAAGACACAACCACTGGGCATTGGGAGATGGCTGGAATTGTTTCAAAGAAACCATTTCCTGTGTTTCCACAAGGGTTTCCAAAAGAGATTGTTGCTAGATTAGAGAAGGTTTTTGGAAAAGGGATTTTGTGCAACAAACCTTATTCTGGAACACAAGTGATTGCAGACTTTGGAAAAGAACATTTGGAAACAGGGAAACCAATTGTTTACACTTCCGCAGACAGTGTGCTTCAAATTGCTTGCCACGAAGATGTTGTTCCTGTTGAAAAATTGTATGAAATGTGCAGAAAGGCAAGAGAGATTATGCAAGGAAAATTTGCGGTTGGACGAATTATTGCAAGGCCATTTAAGGGTGAAGTTGGGGAGTTTTATAGAACAACCAACCGCCACGACTTTTCGTTGGTTCCGCCAGAGAATAACTTGTTAAAAATTTTGCAAATCCAACAATTTGATGTGATTTCAATTGGAAAAATTTATGACATTTTTGCGGGAAGCGGAATTGATAAAAGTTTTCCAACAAAAGGAAATTCTGAAGGATTAGAGAAATTGCTTGAAATGCAGAAAGAGGATTTTAATGGTTTGTGTTTTTTAAATCTTTGTGATTTTGATATGCTTTATGGGCACAGAAATGATGTAGATGGATATGCAAACGCATTGTCAGAAGCGGACTCTTATCTTGGCAAATTCATTGAAAAAATGCAAGAAGAAGATGTCTTGATGATTGTTGCGGACCACGGCTGCGACCCATCAACAAAATCGACAGACCACAGTAGAGAAAATGTTCCTTGTTTGGTTTATTCAAAGAAACTTCAATCCAAAAATATGGGAACAAAAAAAGGATTTAATCACATAGGTGCTACAGTTTTAAAACTTTTAAATGCAAAAGAAGGCAACAACAAAGTCCTTGCGGAAAAATTTAGTTTGGTTTAAAATTTTTGAATAAAAAAAGATGCTTGACAATAAGCATCTTCTTTTATTATTTTTTTATGATAAATTCATTCATAAGGGTTGTTTCTGGCAATAAATCTGCACTTACAGGCTTGCTTGCTTCAAACATTTTGAGCCAAGGAAGGTTGTCGAAAGATAGTTCTCCTTCTTTTACATAGTCAAGAATGTAATGCTTGTAAAGTCCCATTTCATAACTGTGAGAACTGTTGATTTCAAAATCGGCTTCTTTCTTGAAAGGAACAATATATTGGTGTTCTGCAGTGCAAATGTGTCCCCACATATCAAGAGTTTCACTTGGAGAAACTCCTCTTTTGTTTTTGTCTCTTATCATTCTTCGGCAGAGGCGGAATTGTCTTGTTGAAACTTCCAATTCGTCATTCTTATAACCAAAATAGTTGCTTATATAAATTTTGATAAGATTGTCTGTGTCGAAGTGTTTCGTAAGTTCAGGGTTCAAAACATGAATTCCTTCAAAGATAATAATTGTGTCATTGTCGAAAGTGTATTTTTTCTTGTTAGGAATGTTTTTTCCATTTACAAAATCGTAAATTGGGAACATTGCAGAACCGTTTTCAAACAATTTTTTAAAGCATTTTTGCATTTGTTCAAGGTTGACACAATCAATGGAGTCGAAATCAATCGAACCGTCTGGGAGCAATTTTCTGTCTTCCAAATTTCTGAAGAAACTGTCCATTTCAACGGAGATAACTTTTTTGCCTTTTTCGTTTAAAATTTCAGTCAAAAGCCTTGCACTTGTAGTTTTTCCTGCACAGCTTGGTCCTGCCATCAAGATGAGTTTAATATTCTTTTTTTTCATAATTTTATTTGCAATTTTAAACAGTTGTTCTCTGAAGTTTTCTTCTGCAGTTAAAATGACTTTTTCAACATCTTCTTCAATTTGTTTATTGATTTTGTCAAGGTTTAAAAAATCTTTATTCATTAAAATTCCTCTTTTAAATAATTCTACCATATCAATATAACATAATTTATTAAATTTGTCATATTATTGACAATAGTTTTTTTTATTTTATTCTTTATTTTTTACAAAAAGGATAAAAATGTGGAAGAAAATTTTACATAAGTTTATTTTTCTTGACATTCTGTTTTGGAATTTATATCATAAGTAACATTGGGGGATGCTATGGATTTTGTTAAAGCATTGGATGAAATTATTTTGTCTGAAAATGTTGTTGAAAGGTTCTATGAAAAGTTTGGAACGGACAGTGGATTTTCTGCGTGGATTGATAATATTATTCCGCAGCTCAGAAAATGCGAAAATCAAAAGCAAAACAACCCTTGGCATAAATATAATGTTTTAAGACACATTCTTCATTCTGTTAAAGAGATGAACAAGCAGACAAAGGCGAGATGTTTTGATTTTAAAACTAGACGACTTCTTGCTTATGTTATGTTGTTTCACGACATTGGAAAACCCGACAAACACATTGTGAGGGAAAAGAATGGAAAAAAGATTGACAGTTTTTTTGACCATAATGTAAAAAGTTCTGAAATTGCACAAGAAATTTTGCCAAAACTAGGATTTGAAGAAAAAGAAGTTGCGATTATGTTGAAGCTGATCTTTAAGCACGACATTTTTATGTTCATTAAACTTTATAAAACCAACAATCCATATTGGAAAGTGCTAACAAAAGAACTGGTTGAAGAAGAAATTCAAGATTTAAATCAAGTTGGAGATGGGAAATTGTTGCTAGAGTGGTTGATTTTGGTCGGACGAAGCGATAACTTGGCACAAAATGAAAAGATGACCGTAGAATCGCTTCAGATGTTGGATAAATTTGAAAAAATGCTTACTGCTATGCAATAAGCGTTTTTTTTGAAACAAGGCTTTTAGAATTAATCTATCAAATTTGCAGAATGAAGTTTGTTGTATAATGTTGTTGATTTAAAAGATTCATAATTATATTCTTTAATTAAACGACCTTCCAGTTCTTTGTTATAATTTTTTTGTCCGAGTTTTAGACAAATGATGTTTGCTAAGTCATGTCCGTTTGTAAGTTGCCAAAAATCTTTAGGAAAATTTGAGATAAATTTTTCAAAAGAAATTTGCCACTTTTTATTTGGAGAAATAAATTTTTTTAGTGAAGTAAAAAGTTTCTGTTCTTTATAAGGTTTGCCATTATTCCAAGATTTTCTGATATAAAGCAAATATTTGTCAACATTTAAAAATTGTCCATCAAAGAAAAGGTTGTAATCTTGAACTTTTTTTGGTTCTCTTACGATAAGTTGGTTTGGAAAAGATTGTTTGCCAGCAACCTTATCTTGTCCAATGATAAAGATTGCTTGTCTGACAAGAGCCAGTTGATAAGATTTGAAGAAAATTTCATTTATATCTTTTTCAGACAAGTTAAAGTGTAAAAGCAAGGACTTGTCTGACTGTAAGAGCATTGTTTCAAGGTCGTGTGTGTCATTTGAAAATAGTCTATTATTGCATTGTGCATCGTCAGGATATTCTGCATTGAAATCCCTGTCAATCATTCCAAAAATTTTGTTGTCTTGCAAAAATTTGTGGTTAAAAGGGTTTTTGAAAACAAATATGATGCATTCTCTGTTTTTTGTGGCATCGTCTGAGAAATCGTTGTTAAAAAGGTTGCTGTTAGAAAAATTGTGTGATGAGCTGTTTTTATAAAGGAATTTGGTGGGGTTTAATATATTCTCAGCTAAAATATATTTTAAGTTTTTTTGGTTGAGTCTCAAAATGAAAGTCTTGTCAAGAGTCCCCTCAACAACGAGGAAATTACAGTTGTTGTGAATGTTTGCATTTGCTCTCAGTTTTAAGTCGCTTTGCAAAAGCGCAGCGGATTTAAAAGATTCTTTTTCAAGAAGTGATTCTTGGATTTTTGTTAAATTTGACAAATATTTTTCAGATAATGCGTGATTAATTTTTGTTGCCATTTTGCACCTCTTGTTTCGCCAAAAGATTGTCATGGGAATTTATGATGTAAGGTGAATGTGTTGCAACAAGAGCGTTAAGTTTGTTGAGTTTGCAAATTTCCAAAAGGCGGTCAATGAATGTCTCTTGCCATTCGATGTGCAACGAAATTTCAGGCTCGTCTATTAAAATTGTTTCACCAGCTTCTGATGCAAAAATCAATTTATAAAAAAGGACTATATCATTCTTTTCTCCAGAGGATAGGCAATTAAGAGGGAGGTTCTTACCATTGCAAAGAACAGATATTCCATCTGGTGCGTTAAAGCGAATTGTTTTGTTTGTAATTTTATTTCTTTCATTGAAAATTTCTGAAAAGAGTTTCATTTTTTTGTAAAGTGGTTGCAAAAGATTTAGAGGTTTGATGAGTTCTGTTATATACACTGAAAGAAAAACTCCTTTTGAAGCGTTATAGTCTGTTTCAGATATTTTTAAATTAAAGAGTTCTGGCTTTAAGTGCATTGGCGGCAAAAGGCCAATTTCTCGATATTGTTTTAGAGTTTCTTTATAGTCGTTCCACTTCTTCATAAAATCGGAATAGCTCATTTGTGGTTGGTCAGTGCTAAGAAATTTCATTGGCAATGAGTTTGTTGTAGATTCTAGTCTTCTTCTATAGGCATATGACATATTCATTAGAATTTTTCTTGAGTGAAGGTAGCACTGCTCTGGTGTTGAAATTGGTTCAGAATCTTCAACAAGCATAGCCAAGGTTTGATTTTGTTCTTTTCCTGAAGAAATTCGATTTGTTGATATGTAAGAAAGTGGTACAAAAGTTTTTGTGCTAGTTAGTAAATCAGAAATTTTTTGACAGATATATTCAAATTTTGTAGAAGATTGTTCGTTGTCTTTTGTTTCCAGTTTTTTAAAACGAGGATAAACAAAATTGTCATCAATGTTTTTTGTTGCCTCAATATTAAAATGAACAGATTTTTCTTTTGTGTTTATTGTCATTCTTTGAATGTGTGAAATTTTCGAATTTTCATAAACAACTTGAGTTCCTTTGGAAAGGTTGCAAACAAAGCGCTCAACTGGAATGTTTATAATTTTTTTAAGACTGTCTGGGCTTGGATTGAAAAAGAAGTCCAAAAAATTAAAAATTGTCGTCTTGCCACAACCATTTGGTGCGATAAAAATGGCAACATTGTCAGGTGTTTTGTAATCAATTTTGTAATTTAAATAACCGAACAGATTTTCTATTTCCAAAAATTCGATTGCTTGTGCTTTTTCGAAGTACTCTTCCAAATCAAATTTACAATGTGGGCAGTGAGTTGTTTCTTCTCTTTCAAGTATGCTAAATTTGTTGCAAACTGGACATTTCATAGTTTTATCTCCTTAAAATAATAAATGCTAGTTTAAGTATAACACACAAAAGCCATTTTTGTTAAATGATTTGTTATGTAGAAAAGTGTGAAAAATTTGAAATTGTTGCAACAAAAATTTTCCCTTTTCTTGCAAAAGTTGTTATGTGTGTGATATTATCTTATTGTAATGATGAAATGTAAAAGTCTAATTTCAAAAAATATGTCCACCTTTTTAAAAGGCGTTTTTTGTTTGATGGTGTTGTTACATCATATTGTTAGGACAGGAAACGAAGTTGTTGATGGGATTTTAGAGTTGCTTGGACCATTGGCTGTTGGTGGGTTCTATTTTTTGTCGGGATATGGCATCGCGGTTAGTTATCGTGCAAAAGGCAAACAATATTTAAAAAATTTGGTTTGCAGGCGAATTCCAATGATGTATTTGATTTTGGTTGCAACAAATTTTATTTATTTGGGGGTATATTATTTAACGGGAAACCCACCGCTTATTTTTGGTGGAGCTCTTTCTTCAGTGCTTTATATATCTTTCGTAAAGGGATTTGTTCAATTATATTCTTGGATATATTTTATCCCGAATTTGATTGTTTTTTATGTTGTAATTGCTGTGGTGTTGTGGGCTGTCGAGTGTATAAAAAGTGTTCATAACAAAGGGCAGGTGGCAACAATAATTTTTATTATTGTTGAAGTTGCAATTATTCTTCTTTTGAGTGTCGCAAGCAAACAATTGCCAGAGTTGCGGGCGTATTTTTGTTTCCCTTTTGGCCTGATTTGTGGTGCTTTTATGGAAAACATTTGCAAATTTATAAGAAACAGGCGTGCGTTTTTGATTCTTTTGCTTGTCTTTTTGTCTTGGTGTTTTATGACTTTCTTAAATGTTAAAGAAATTAGGGAATATCTTATGCCGCTTTTGTTTTGTATGTTGGTTGTTTTTGTGGTGGCCCAAAAGTCATTTGTTGGAAGCTTTGGTGCGTTATGGTTTGGAAAAATAAGTTTGTATGTCTATTTGTTTCATGGGGCATTTTTTAAAATTTTCAATCATTTTATCGCACTTGAAAGTTTAGGTCTGTTTTTGTTGGTTTTTAGTTGCTCTGTTGTGTGGTCTATGTTTGTTTATGAAGTTGTGCAAGGAATGAAAATTATAATGTTAAGAAAAAGACAAAAACGAAGATTCTTTTAGGCGAAAGTTTAAAACTTTCTTGCAAATGTTGAATGATTTATGTTAAAATTTTGATATATTTATGGAAGAAAAAACAACGCAAAAGAAAATTTTTAACTCTCGCCCTCTTTTTTATGGCTTTCTCGCCTTGATGCTTGCTGTTTGTGTGTCAAGATATTTATTTGCTGGGAATGTGAAATATATTGTTTTTATAGCGATTGTTTTGATTTCTTTTCTTGTTTATTGTTTGATTTTTAAAAGATATAAAATTTTGGTTTTCATTTTTGCTGTTTTTTTGTTTGGTCTTGGTTGGTTTTTTGTTGGACATGCAGGTTTTGCGGGAAAACTTTACAGTGGAACTTGTCAAATTGTTGGCAGAATTGGTGATGATATAAAATATGTTGATGGAAGTTATAATTCTCGAATTGAGATTGTTTTGAAAGATGTCAAAATCAATGGAAGCAAAGACAAGAACATTGCGTTAAGTGTAAGGTGTGATAAACAAAATATATTGCAGGCAGGAGATGTTGTTTCTTTTGAAGCAAAGTTGACAAATGTCCATCTTTTTGAACTTGGTTCTTTCAATTTGACGGCTTATCGCGACAAGACTCCATACAGTTGCACGGTTGATGTTTCAAAAATTTCAGTTGTTGACAATAAACTTTCTGCTGATGAAAAGTTTAGGCTTAAGGTAAAAGAAACTCTTTATGATGCAATGGGAAAAGAAAGTGGGGCGGTTGCTTATGCTGTGCTTTTTGGCGACAAAAATGATGTTGAAACTGATGTAAAAAACAATTACAAAATGTCGGGTATTATTCATTTGTTGACAGTAAGTGGTCTGCATATAACTTTTTTAATTTCTTTGATTGGTTTTGTTTTGAATAAATGCAAAATTAAGAGATGGTTAAATTTTGCAATTTGTGTCGTTTTTCTGGGGATTTATGCTTGGCTTTGTGGTTGGTCTCCATCAGTTTTGAGAGCAGGAATAATGGGCATTGTTTTGCTGTTTACTTCGGTAACAGGAAAATGGTATGACAATTTGTCGTCTATGGGATTTGCGGGGATTATTATAATTTTAGCATTTCCACTTTCGGCCCTTGACAACGGATTTTTGATGAGTTTCTTTTGTGTGGGCGGGATTTTTATCGTTGCACCTTGGCTTTCCAAACTTTTAAGAAAGATTTTACCAAAATTTGCTGCAGAGTCTTTTGCAATTTCTTTGTCTGCGCAAATAATGATTCTGCCATTTATGGCAACATTCTTTTCGGAGATTAATCTTTTATCATTTTTTGTAAATTTGATTGTTGTTCCATTCTTCGCTGTGCTTTATCCACTGCTTTTTGTCTTTGTTTTGTTGTGCTTAGCATTGCCATTTCTTTCATTTTTACTTAAAGGTTGTGCACTTGGTTTTGGTTTTATTGATAAGGTTGCTGAATTTTTCGCATCAACAAAACTTATAGTAAAATCTCAACCGATTGACATATTTATAAGTTTGTTTTTATTTTTGTTTCTTTTCTTTATGGCACGGCAATTTATGGTAAGCAAAAAAGTTAAGGCAGTCTGTTGCAGTGGGGTTTTTGCGTTGTGTGGAATTTTTATGGGGATATCTGCAATCCAAATGCAAGCCCGCACGAGTGTCTTGTTTTGCAGTTGGTATGATTCTTCATCAATTTTATTGACTTCAAAGTCGGGTCAAACAGCGCTTGTTGATGCGACTTCGTATCAGTCGCTTTACAGGCTTTTGCAAAATGAAAGGTTGGTAAGTGTGGACAACTATTTCCTATTAAATGATTCGACCATAAATCAAACCGTATCAGACGAGTTTTCAGTGAACAACATAATAAGTCTTAAAGAGTTTGCAGACAATGAAAAAAGTTATCTTGCAGAGAAAAACAAAATAAGTTCTGTTGGGGACTTTTCATTTCAATACGTTTCTTCTGGCAGTCAGTTATTGGGGTTGGAAATTGTTTTTGACAACTTTAATCTTTTTGTGCTATATGATGATTATCTGTCAGAGTCAGAACTATTGAAGCTTGGAGAGAAGTCTTTTGATATGGTTTTTGTTGGTGAAAATTCTCATTATTCGAAATATTTTGACAGCAGGAGTGTTTATGGACTTTACGAAAATGAAAATGTTGATTATAATTACAATGAAAATGGAAATATGAAATGTGTTCTGAAAGAAAATGAACTTGCTTGGAGGTGTTTAGATTGAAAACTTTAAAAATGCGTTTACAGAAAAAAATTGAACCTTGCTACTTAATTCAAGGAGAAGACTTTTTGCTTTATGATAAGTCGCTTGAGTTGATTAAAAAGGCCGTAGATTTACAATTGGAAGATTTTAACTTTGTTGTCTTTGATGATGACAATTTTAATGGTGATGCGGTTATTGATGCCTGTGAAACATTGCCGATTGGGGGCGACAAAAAAATTGTCCTTCTTAAAAACATAACAAAATTCAATGAAGGGTTCAAGAAAAAATTTAGGGACTATTTAAAAAAACCATTAGAAACCACTTGTGTTGTTGTTTATGATTTTCTCAATAAAATGGATTTCATTATCAGTGAAAAAATTTCTGCAAAAAGGCTTGATGACAAGAGTTTGAAAGATTTGATTGTCGCAAGTTTGAAAGGTGTAGATAAAAGCATAACTGAAGAAGCGTGCAGACATTTGATTGAGGCGTGTTGCAATTATTATTCTTTCATTAAAAATGAAGTTGACAAATTGAGTGCTTGCGATGAAACGGAGATAACTTTAAAGACGGTTGACGGTCTTGTTTGTAAAGAAACCGAATTCACTGTTTTTGAACTTACAGATGCACTGTCTAGAAGAGATAGTCAAAAGGCGATATCTCTTTTGAATTTGATGGACAAAGATACAAAAACTTTCAGTTTGATTTTAAATCATTTCAGACGACTTTTCTTTGTTGCAATTTCAGATAGTTCGGACAAAGAAATAAGTGAACTTTTGAATGTAAAAGAATATGCGATTACGAAAGCAAGGCAACTCTCAAAAAACTTTAGCAAAATTCAACTTAAAAACATCTACCAAATGTTGAATGATGTAGATTTTTACATTAAAAATGGACAAATGCAAACAGAAAATGCACTATATTATTTGATTTTTGGCATACTTTACTGTTAAAATGTTTTAAACGAACAAACAAGAGAGGGATTTTATGGATATTGAAGAAATAAAACAAGAATTTTTGGAAATCTTTTATGACAACATCGAAAGAGATGGGGCTGAAGACCTTTTGGCATTTTTAGAAAAAACTGATTTTTTTACGGCACCGGCCTCTGCAAGGCAACATTCAAATTTTGAAGGCGGGTTGTGTTTACATAGTGTCAATGTTTATAAGAGATATTTAAAATTGCTCAAAGATGAATATGGTGAGAAGTGGAGTGAGATTATTTCTCCAGAAAGCGTAGCAATTATTGCCTTGCTTCACGATGTGTGCAAAGTTAATTTTTATACCGTTGAAATGAGAAATGTTAAAGTTGATGGCGAGTGGATTCAAAAACCATTCTATAAAATTGAGGATACTCTTCCTTACGGGCATGGTGAAAAGTCTGTTTATATGATTTCTGGGTTTATGCGTCTAACACGAGAAGAGGCGATGGCAATTAATTGGCATATGGGGGCTTTTGATGAAAGAATCCGAAATAACTCTGTTACGCTTTCAAATGTGTTCTATCGCTATCCAACAGCATTTATGTTTCATTTGGCAGACTATATGGCAACCTATTTGGACGAAAAATCAGTTGAATGACACGACACATATTTAAAACCGAGTGAATATATATATTTTATTGAAATATCAACGAAATTGTTGATATTTTTTAATTTTTTGGCGAAAAAAATTCAAAAAACACCACTTTTTTTCAAAAAAGGGTATTGACAGTAAGTCGAATATGGTTTATAATTATCGCATAAACGGAGGTTGAATTATGAAATTAACATCAACAAAAATCAACAAAGAAGAATTTGACAAATTGTGGGAAGATGAAGTTACCAACCACGCTCATGCTGGATTTGATTATGCTGATGATGGTGCAATGAGAGCACTTTATGTTAAGGATGCAAAAACTGGAGTTTTGTGTTGCTATATTCACCAAAAGAAAAAGCCAGATGCAGTTTTTGTAAGTCGTGTTAAGAAAAATGGCGGGGTTCTTGAAATCTATGAGGCTCCTTCAGGGAATAGACACACAAATGTGATTATTTCTGAGGACAATAAGCCTTTTGCAGAGATTTTAACTGAAGTTTTGAAGAAAGATGCTGACAAGAGAAAAGAACTTTATCGTGAAATCAGTCCTAGCAAGGTTTTTGGGTTTGCTAAAGGACCTGCAGAAACGGTTGAAGAAGAATCAAAAACAGAAGAAAAGGTTGGCGAAGAAAAGAAAACTGAAAAAGTTGACGAAGAAACAACAGAAACAACAGAAAAGAAAGAGGAAAATAAAAAATCAAACTTGCCTGTTTTTGTTAGAAATGTTGAACCAGAAGATGATAAGAAAAAAGGCAAAAAAGGTTGTTTTGTTAAACTTGCTGCTGGAGCAGCTGCAGTTGCACTTGCACTCGGACTTGGTTTTGGTGGATATAAACTTGCACAAAGAGGAAAAGATGAAACTCCAATTGATACAACAAACCCTCCACAAACAGAACAAACCGACACAACTAATCCTCCACAAACAGAGCCAATAGGACCTTCAACAGACAAACCAATTGGTGGGGACAGTGTGATTCAAACAATCGATATGTCAAATGAAGAAGTTAAAGATGCTGTTTACAATGCAATTGTAAGAAATGTAGATGTTGACATTAAAAAAGAAGACCTTAAGGGAACTTTCCTTTCTGCAGATGAACAAGTAGTTTTTGCAATGACAGAAATGGGATTGTTTAAACTTGATTTGTCAAATGGTGGTGCAAACAAAGTTAGCCCTACAACAAACGACACACTCATTGCTCAACTCAAAAATACAGATTATGTCAAAGAAAGTTATAAATTCGACTATTTGCTTGGCACAAAATATACAACAGCGTGTGAAGAATTTGTAAAAGACTATCAAGACCAAAATGCTGTTGAAACAGTTGTTCCATTTGTAACAGATGTTCAACTTGGAAAAACGGCAGACAACAAAGGCTTTATGGTTTCTCCAACAGTTACTGTTTGCAGTATGGACAAAAATGGAAACATTAAGTTTGAAGAATATGCATCAGACAAAGTTACTGTTGCGAAGGGAGTTCAATTGTCAGGAATTGATATGGTTGCAACATCACTCTTTGCAGATTTGGGATTTGTAAGTGAAATCTATACAGTTGAAGATGTTGCTAAAAATTCTGTTGTTTATGGTGAAGATATTGTTACAGAAGGGGCAATTGCTGATGTTCCTGCTACTGATGCAAATGTAACAGTTGACACACAAAAACCAGCAGACACAACAGAAACTACAGACGAAACAGAAATGGTTAAATAATGCTAAGACAAAGAAAAAAATCAGGATTTGATGCCTGATTTTTTTTGTTTGTTGAGGAAATTTGATTGTTGTATGTTTGTTAGAAATTTCTGCTTCTGTATTGTTGTGACCGGTTTTGGTCTTTGTTGTCAGGTTTTGTTAATTGTATCAATAACAGTCCGAGAAGTCCGCCAATAAGAACGCTGATTGAATTGAAGATAATGTCTGAAAGTTGAACTGAACGAGGAATTGGCAAAATGAATTGCGAAAGTTCAATGAAAAAACCGCAGAAAAGACCGATAAAAATTAAAAATATGCAAAGTGGCAAAAGTTTCCATTTTTTATGGCAAAAATATACAATAAATGTTCCAATTGGAATTAGCATAACAAGGTTTGTGATTATATCGAAAGTTGAAAGGTGAGAAAATTTCCAATTTATAGATTTTGCACACCAAGACTGACTGAAGTCGAAAGTTAATTTTGTTGTTTTTAAAGAAATGTCAAGTTTTCCCCAAACGCCAACAAGAAGGACTAATATGTAAAAAATAAAGATTGAAACGATGGCAATTTTTTGTTTTTTGAGATTTTTTATTGTTTTAAGCAGAACAAAAGGAAGCACCAAAAAACCAAATATAACAAAAATATAAACCACAAAAGTGCTAATTTCCATTTTAAATTCCTTTAATTTAATATTTTTTTAAATTCAATTCTTACATTTTCAGTATAACATAAAAAAACAAAAAGTCTATTAAATTTTGCTAATTTTCTTTTTTTGTACTTTTAAATTTTAATTTTTTTTAATCGTCAGAAAATGAGGGCGTTTGTTGTCGTTTTTTCCACTTTTCAAGTTCGTTTTGAGCTGAACGATAAGGATTTGCGTCTTCTCTGCGTTTGGTTGCATAATGTTTGCCAAGATTCCAGAAAGACTCTTTTTTAAATGGAGTGAAGTTTGGCGAAATTTGAGCAGATGGTCTAAATTTAGTTGCTTTGGTTATGGCTGGAATTTTTATAATTGAGGTATAGTCTAAAATAAATTTAACTTTGTGTGTTGCAAGAAGCTTTTTAGTGGCAACTATGGTAGATGTATAGGTTTTAGGGGGAAATTGTCCGAAACCTTGAATGAGTTTTAAAGCGTTGTAATCAAACTTGTCTGAAACGGTCATTTCTATGCAGCAAGGTTCTTTAAGTTGCTTTAATGCGAAACAAATGATTTTTCCAATATTATTATCTTTTCCGGAAAAGAATTTTGAAAATGTTTTCGTATAGTTGTGGTATGTATAAGTTAAGATGCACGCTGTTTCGTTGCCGTTATGGATTGTTTTTAATTTTGCTTTTATAAATTTCACTCGCTTACTCCAATATAATGTTAGTATATATATAAAATTTAAAAAAGTCAAATTTTGTAAAAAATCACCAATCTTAATAAAAAAAGAACTAAAAATTGTTTTTTTGTTGATTCGTTTTTTATATTTTAACAACTTTTAAATTCTTTTTTATTTTTCAGACATTTTCTAAAGTTTTGCAAAAAGATTTTTTTGTATCAATTTTTAAATTGTAAAGGGGAAAACTCGCTGCTGCTTTGTGTCCGCCGCCGCCATTTTCTTTTGCAACGGAAGAAACATCAAAATCTGGTTTTATGCTTCTAAGTGAAACCGTTCCTCTGTCTGGAATTGGCATAAGAAGATAGTCAATTTCTTTTGAAAGTGGGAGAGTCCTAACGGTTTGTGCTATATCATTTTTGAAAAGGTCTTTGATTTGAATGTATCCAACTTTGTTTCCTTGAAATTCGATGACTTTGATTTGTGAAATATAATGCTCTACTTGTTTTTTAAATTCTTCTTTATAGGTTTTTATGTCAAGCAAGTCTTGTGCAGAAAACAGAAAAATGCTTTTTTGTTTTGAAAGCTTTTTTGTCATATTTTCAACATATTTTTCTCTCCCGATTGCCATTGCAAGTGTGTTTAGTTCGTTTGGAATTGGGTTTTGAAGTTTTGTCCACTCCCAAGTGTCGTATTGTCTTGTTAATTCAACAAATTCTTGCACAGAGCCTCCACGGTTCACAAGTCCATTTTTTGCAAGATAGTCAAAGAACAAACTTGTGCCTGATTGTTTTCCTTTTTCGTTATTGTCAATGATATGTACCCAATCAAGTGAACCTTGTTCTTCAAGTCTTGACGCGTGATGGTCAAAAACGGTAATTTTTTCAAGAAGTTGTGGGTCATCTTGAATTTTAAGGCAAAGATTCATACTCGGGCAATGATCTGTAATGAAAACTTTGTCAAAGTTGTTTAACCAGCCTCTTTTCCATTCTTTAATAAAAATTTCATCTAAATTGAAATTGTCGGCGTAAAGAACTTGTGTGTTTTCGCCATAGGCAAGGTTTGCCAAAACGGCACAACCATAACCATCAATGTCAATTCCGTGTGTAAAAACCGCAACTTTTTGCATAAGAATTCCTCTTTTTATTAATTTTTGCTATACTTTTCTAAAAAGTGGTCTGCGATATTTCTTGACCTTTCTTGTGCTGTTTCAAGTGACATGTGAACATTTTGATAAACAGGCCATACATTGTCTTCGTTGACTTGAACAGAAATTCCCTCAACTGCGATTTGGTTGAACAGTCTGTTTAGGTCGGGAGCCACTTTCTTAGGGAAATAGTGATATTCAAATTGTTTAAAACCGCCCCTCATAGTTTCTTCGGTGCGATAGTGTTTAATAAAGTTTCTAATATGTTCTTCCATAAGTGAAATTGTAAATTCGTTGAGGCGAGGGTCGTTTGTAAATGAAGGGGTATAATATTTTCTGTAAATGTTTCTGTCCCTTGCCTCTTCTCTTTCTCTTCTTCTCGTAAAGAAAAGTTCTTGTTCATAGTTGTGCAAAATGTCATCTCTGCTTGCTAGTTCATCAAATTCCTTGTCATATTCTTCTCGCAAAATAGGTGATGAAAGGGTTGCGTAGGCGCGATTAAGTTCTTGAAAGGTCTCCTTATTTCCACCAAGCATATCTGGGTGGCATGCTCTTGCTTGTAAGTGATAGGCTTTTTTCAGTTCTTCGGGGCTGCAATCTCTTGAGAC
>JAGBBH010000096.1 GCA_017938505.1 Clostridia bacterium
GTCAAGTATCTCGCCGCCCTTTTATCAGTGCGACATTGACATTTTACACTATTTAACTTCCCTTTGTCAACAGTTTTTCAAAAATTTTTTAACTTTTTTACAACTTTTTTTACTTTTTTCGCAAGTTTTTCCAAACACGCATCCGGGCGTGTCGTGAATATTCCTAAATTTTTAATCACTCTTGCCATTTTATTTGTTCTTTTGTTCTAAAACTTGTCTAGATAGGCATTAAGTTCCAAACATTTTTACCTCATTTCACAAACTCTTATTGAAACAAAACAATGAAAAAAGAGAGAAGGCAATCTCTCTTTTGCAAATAGTCAAGTTTGTTTTATATAACTTTAACAATATATGAGAACTCATACTCCCCTTCTAACACAATCGTTATTTCAAATTCTCCTCTAGAACTTGCCAAAATCGAAAATGTATTGTTGCCAACATACTTTTCCTCACTTATTGTTAGTTCTGTATTTTCATTTATTATCACGACTTCTTTCGTAAGGTTTTGGTCAGAACTAATTGAAAACAAAGCTTTTCTTAAAATCTCAACAGTTATCACAGTTCCTTCAACTTGACAGTTAACTAAATTTTCAGCAGGAATTATTAATTGCATAGGCACTTTTTCGTCCGCATCTGGGTTTTCCAAGTCCCCATCATCTTCGTTTCCATCACTTGGTGGCGTGGTTGGATTGTTTTCACCACTCTCTGGAGAATCTTCTGGCCTTTCTTGTTTTGCAACAACGGTTACCTTTATTTCTTTCTCGAACACTTCTTTCTTATATGTTGCAACAATTGTCAAAGTTGTATTACCAGTGCTTTTGCCTACGACCTCAACACCTTTCGCACCTGCACTTATATACGCAACACTTTCGTCATCTACATCAAAACTTATAACCGCCTCAACGATTGAACACTCATATTCTATCTTCTTATGCTCGTCAAGCTCTAGACATATATCACTTGCTTCTACAACAAGTTTTGTTTTATTTGCACCTTTTGGAAATGAAAAATAAACAACAATCCCAATTGTCGCCAAAATACACAAAACAATAGATGCAATAACATATTTCTTCATACTTTATATATTTTAGCAAAAGATTTCGCCTTTTTCAATACAAATTCATTCTTTTTCGACAAAATATACAATTTTTTTATAGCAAGACTTGCAACATTTGTCATTAAGCAAACATTCTGAGCAAATAATATCTTCCTTAATAAAAAACCTATGGACTTAATGCAAACAAAAAAGACACAATCTTTTGATTGTGTCTTTTTACATTCTGGTGGGAGTTATAGGGCTCGAACCTATGACCCTCTGCTTGTAAGGCAGATGCTCTCCCAGCTGAGCTAAACTCCCTCAATGCTCTCTAAGTTTAACACACCTAGAGAGCACCTGTCAACTGTTTTTCAAAAAATTTTTAATTTTTTTGGAAAATTTTTAAAATTCTTTTTTTATTCGCTTATTTATTATGCAACAAGGTCAAAGTTTGCTTGAATTGAAGTGATTGTCAATGTGTTTGCATCTGCAATTCCTGACCAAGCTGGATGATTTAAAATCTTTTCAATTAATTGATTCAATGGTTCTGAACCTGCAACAGAAATTGTGTTTGTCTTTCCATTAATTTTGATTGTCAAACTCTTAAGTTGAACAAGTTTTCCATCTACCGTATAAAGTTTCAATGTTGAACCATCATTCATACTCATATTGAGCAAGCCATAAATTGTTTCACTGCTATCAATTTCATAAGCAGGCAATTCATAAGCATATTTTACAACACTGTTAAGGTCAGCTTCTGTGTAAATGCTTTGGTTATATGCTCCTGCATTTGATTTTGCTTTGAATGTAATGTCGTTTTCAATGTCAATTTTTGTGAAGAACTTGTTGAAAATTGCTTCAACTTCAATAGTGTCTTCTGTTCCGTTTGTGAACTTTGTAACGATTGCAGTTTGAAGGTTTGCAATGTCTGCTTCAGTTGCATATGTTACCCCATCGTAAACAAGTCCTGCGAATTTGTGGAATGAGAATGCTGTTTGCCATTTAGCTGTATCCAACCAGGTTTTCAATGAGTCAGCATTGTTTACTGTAAATTTAACGCTTGTGTCGCCTTTAAAAATTCCATCTTTAGATGTGAGAGTTGCATCATAAACAACAACTTCTTTTGCAACATAAACATTGATTGAACTCTTTCTGTTAATATCTGAAATGATTTGATTGTTGTCATCAATCCAATAATATTTATATCCATCTAATTTTGTGTTTGATGTTTGTGCCAAGATATCATCAACAAGTTCAAGTGTAAAGTCTTGATTTTGATAAATTTTTGTTGTTTTAAGAAGAGTTGTTTTGTCTTCCGCAAAATAATTTACATCAATTTCTGTTTGTTTTTCCCAAACACCAGTAATGGAAATGTCTGTCAAAACTTTGTCTGTTGCAAAGTTTGCAATTGTGTATGCTTGAGCATTTCCTGCAATTTGCCAACCTTTAAATTTATATTCTGGGCCTGTATAAGAAAGTTCTGGAAGAAGTGCATCTCCAAAATAGTAATGTTTTGTTTCAACAACATCTTGAACATCATTTGGTTGTGCTTTATATGTGTAAGTTACATTGAATTCTTTTACGCTATAAACAGCCAAAAGTTCCTCATATTCTGTGATGTCAACAGTAAGTTCTGCTGCTGTTGAGATATATGTTGGTGTTGTTCCGCTAGCCAAAAGTGTGCTGTAAGCAGTTTGGTTTCCATTGAACCAACCTTCAAAAACATATCCGTTTGTTGTAGCCTTCAAAGAAAGGTCTTTCATATGGCTTTCTTCAATTGTGAAAGCTTTTTCATTTTTATTATTATACAACACGCCAGCAAATGCATTTGAATCTGCGTGAACATTTGTATAATTTACATAAGTGTCAACCTCAACGATTGCACTGATTGAATAATATGCAGCAAGTGAAGTTCCAACAATCAAGAGTGGAAAAATCACAGCCATTGCACAAATAATCAAGATTTTTGAAAATGTTCTAGACATATTTACCTCCTAAGTTGGCTCTATTATAGCACATCAAAAATGACATTTCAAGACCCTTTTTTCAATTTTTTGCACTTTTTTTGAGATTTTGTTGCAAATTTTAAGTGAAAAAAGCCAATTTTTAGACATCCATCAGCATTTTGTCTGCAATTAAAGCAATCAACTCACCATTTGTAGGTTTCTCATTTCTATTATATATTTTCAAACCAAAGATATTGTTAATGTTTTCTATTTTTCCCCTGTTCCAAGCAACTTCAATTGCGTGTCTCATTCCTCTTTCAACCTTGCTTGAACTTGTCTCAAACCTTTCTGCAATTGTTGGATATAATTTTTTTGTGATTGAACCAATAATTTCTGGTTCTTCAACGGCAAGTTTTACTGCCTCCCTCAAAAACTGATACCCCTTAATGTGTGCAGGAATTCCTATACTAATGAAAATGTTTGAAATTTTTTCATCAAGTTGCCTGCTCTCTCCTGCAGTTGAATCATTATAAAAAGTTTCCAAGATTCTCCTTTCCAAATTTTCCGGTGATATTGGTTTTACCATAAAATAACTTGCACCTGATTGAATTGCCTTGGCAACAAAGCCTCCATGTGATAGATGAGATACAAAAAATATTTTTGGCATCTTGCCTTTCATTGTCTTGAGTTCTTCCATCACCGCAAAACCGTCTTTGTTTGAAAGCATAACCTCCATCACGACAACATCTGGCTCTGCCGACATAATATCCTTAACTGCCACACTACCATCATCACTTTGTCCAACAACCTCAAATTTTTCATTTCCTTTAAAATATTCCACCGTTGTTTTTTCTTCAGCATTATCCGCAAAATAGATTCTTAATTTGTTTTCTTTGTTTTCCATTTTCTTTCTCCTTAATTTTTTAATTTGCTCTGCAAAACATCTATAAGATATCACAAGAAAACATAAAACTACGAATAGAAAAAACTCCAATTTTGTCGCACCCACTCCAAAAGTGTCGAAATTGCTCTAATGCCAAAAAATGTGGCGGATTTACAAAAAAAATGTTAATTTTTTTAGATAAATCAATTTTTTTCTAAAAACAAGAAGAAATAAAAAAGAATAAGTTTTAAACATTTTTGTTTGCAGCTTCTTTAATAAATTTAAATACATTCAACTTTATTGTTGTTTAAAGAACTTGCACTTATTCTCTTATATATAATATAATTGGTAATTTTATTAAAATAATTTATTTTACATATTCCAAAAACACCTTGCTAGCAGGCGTGAGAATTTGTGGATTATAATATATTCCAAAAGATATTTTTGGCAACTCATAATCTTCAAACATTTCAATAAGCAAACCTTCCTTCAGTTGAGTTTCAACCATATATCTTGGAACAAGTGTTATCCCAGCATCCAATTCAGATAATTTTATTGCCGTTTTATAACCCGCAACCTCCATTTGTTTTGAATTATCCACCCCATATTCCTCTATAAACTTTTTAAATAACAAATTAGCATAAGAGCCTTCGGTTATAAGTATAAATTTGTCAATTTCACATTTTGCACTTTTTACAAAACAATAATCCGTTTGAAATAAAGGCACGAATGGAAAGTCAATGTTTTCATTATGCTGTGTTAGCATAAAGTTAAGTTTCCCATTCGAAAGCATTTGAGTCATCTTAGATTGAACTTCTTCAATTATCTTAATCTCAACAAGAGGATAATCTAATGAAAAAGCAGCAATTGGCTCACATAAAACCTCTCTAGTTATGCTAGACCCTGCACCAAACACAAGTTCCCCCGTAAGCAATCCTTTCTCTTCGTCTATAAGGTGCTCGACCTCAGAAAGTTTTTTTAATGCAATTTCTACCATTTCAAAAATCTTTATTCCAATTGAAGTAAGTTCCATTCCCTTTTTGCTTCGGACAAAAAGCGACACCTGAAGATTCTCCTCAAGTTTTTTTATTGCTTGCGAAACCGCTGGTTGAGAAATAAACAATCTCTCACTCGCTTTTGTTATATTTTTACATTTTGCCACTTCATAAAAAATATTGTAATTGTCCAAATTTGTTACAAATTCCATAATTCCTCCTTATGATAAGCATAACTGTTATATATTTTACTTATATCATATTTGGTGTTATAATGCAAGTGTAAGGAGGAGAAAAAATATGAAAGATTTTAACTATTATGAACTTTTCAATAAGGCAATCTCATTTGCAAATGAAAAGCACAAAAACCAAAAAAGAAAAGGCACCGACTTTCCATACATTGTTCATATCTATGAGGTAGTCCAAATTCTTTTATCAAACGGCGCAAACATTGAAACGGCAATCGTTGGGGCTCTACACGACACCGTTGAAGATACAAACACCTCTCTTGATGAAATTGAAAAAGAATTTGGCAAAAACATTAGAGATAAAGTAGATATTTTAAGTGAAAACAAATCGCTGCCTTACGACCAAAGAAAAGCAGTTCAAGCATTCAGAATTTCTACTGCACCGACAAGCGTAAAAATGGTTAAATGTGCAGACTGCTTATCAAATTTAAGGTCAATTAAAAATGATTTGACGCACTGTGATGTTTGGCAAAAATTCAACGCACCTAAAGATTCTATTCAACTTCACTATCAGGCAACAATTAATGCAATTGAAGAATTGAAAGACTTTGAAATGTTCAAACAACTTAGACACCTCTATTACGAAGTTTTTGTAAAACAAGAAAATCACAAAGCACAACAAGGGCCTATCATAAAATGCACAAGCGAATGTTTTTCGTTGCCAAAACAAGAATCACTTCCTTTTTCCGCCGAAAAAGAACTTCGCTATTGCACAAAATGTCCTGCTATGCGAAGAGAACTTGACCCAGACCCAAATGATTGGTTCTGTGATGATGATGAAAAATATATTTGCTCAATCACCAAGCAAATTCTTTCTACAGGAAACCGTCCATACGAAGAACAACTCGCGCCAGAAGATTGCCCTCTTGAAAAATAAATCCTAGAAAGTTAAAACACACAAAAAAACACACATTCAACCACTAAATATAAACCGCATAAAAAAAAGATTGATTTCTCAATCTTCTTTTTTTATTCCTTTTCAACTGAATGTCTTGATTTGATAACTGTTTTGCTCAAAAGTTCATAGTTGTCTTCGCCAGACTTTCCAACTTTGGCTCTATACATATAAAGGTTGTTATCTTCCTCTTCTTCCTCAGTCTCGTCATCTTTATCTTCTTCTTCAGTTTCAATTTTTTGAAGTTTTGCATAGAAGTAAACATATTCCCCATCAAGTGCACCAATTGCGTTGTCTGAAATTGTTCCATCTTCCATTTTTACAATTTCTCTACATTCAATTGAAATTGTTTGTGCTTCAGTTGAAAATGCATCGGACAAATCAACTGAATAAATTATCTCTGTTGTTGAAAGATAAAGAGTTCTGTCTTTTGTTGCCAAAACTTTATATCCGCTTACAGTTTTTTCTCCGCAAGTTAAACTTACTGTTTTAAGCTTGCCTTCTTTTGTCATAACCATAAGACTTTCATTTGCAGAAATGAACGAATAGCCAAGTTCTCTTGAACTGCTTGCAATTAAATTCAATTCAGAAATGCTGTCAGTTGCCATAACTCTGTCTTCGGCCTTACCCAAAACAACTTGTCCGTTTACGGCATTTGTATCAAATTTGAAAACTTCTGTTTGCTTTCCAGATTCTGCCAAAGTATAGAAAACCACATCTTTTTCTCTTCCGGAAAGAGTTATTGTTTTTCCAATTGAAGAATAAACTTGAGTTTCTTCGCCTTTCTTTGCATCAACAGAAATAGACTTAACAACTGAACCAGTAATGTTTTCATCGCCATCTCTGTCTGTTACGAAATAGATTTTTCCATTCCATTTAAGAGATGTTGCATTGTTGTTTTCTTGGTAAGTTTCAGGAATTGCAATGCTTTTAACTTCTTCAGCCAAAACTTCAGCACTCTTAACACTGTTGCCAATTTGAATTCTTACAAGTTTATCGCCAGCAAGCATAACCATATAATATTTTCCATCAAATTTTAGAACTTCCAAGTTAGAAACTTCGCCTGTCGTTGAATAGATTTTTGACTTTCCGCTTCCGTTAAGCTTTGCACGATAGAATGTTGAATGAGCAAAATAGTGTCCTGAAACACCTTCTTCTGAAACGGCTTCTTCTTTGTTTGGTGTTACATAGTAGATATAATTTCCAAGCACAAATGTAAATGCTTTCAAATGTCCTGACACATCAGAATTAAATTTTTCAACTTTTGCTGGTGAATAATCTCCACTTTCTGCAGCAAGTTCAATGCTCGTGTTAAGTCTTGAAATGTAAGAATATTTCGCAGCCGCTTTATAATCACTTGTGTCCTCAAAAACAGTGTAATCAGCAAATGCATTTGAGAAATAAAGTTGTTCACCAACAGCAACCGCTGCATTTCCATTGTAAATAATTTCTTGATTCTCATTTTTAATTGAGCTCACGGTTGCACATCCTGTAAGTGCAAAACCCAAACTCAAAACGCCACACATTAATTTAGTAAATTTTTTCATTGTTTTCTCCAAGTCTTTTAATTATACATATTATTGCCATCGTTGTCAAGATTTTTTCAAAAACTTGAACTCTTTTCTTTAGTCGATTTCAACAAGTTTGTTGCCAACAATGTCGCAAGAAGTCAAAAAATATTCCACCCCTGCTTTTTCAAGCACGAGATTCTGCTTGCAGTAAGCGTGAATATGCCCATACACAACTTTGCTGACCCCATATTTTTCCAAAAGCGCCGTAACCTCATTGTCCTCTTCTTTGAAGGTGTAAGGGGGATAATGAAGCATGCAAATAATTTTTTCATTTTCCATTTTCAACTTTGCTGCATTTTGCAAAGTCATTTCAAGACGAATAAGCTCTCTTTTATAAATTTTTTCATCATCTTCTGCTTGTCCTTTTGCCCCATCAGGCAAATTCCAAAGGCGAGTCCCGCAAATGATATAGTCCCCGAATTTTAGTGCATCGTTTTGAATCGCGTAAAAATTTTTCGGAAGCACATTACGAACAGCACTTATGCTTTTCCACCAATAATCGTGGTTGCCTCTTATAATGATTTTCTTTCCTGGCAATTTTGAAATCAGTTTAAAATCTTCAGCAGTTTCTTCCAATTTCATCGCCCAAGAAAAATCACCCGCCATCAAAACTATGTCATCATCTGACACTTTGTCTTGCCAATCTGCAAAAATTTTCTCAAGATAACCTTCCCAAGTAGGACCAAAAATGTCCATTGGTTTCGGATTGTTAATTGACAAATGCAAATCGCTTATTGCAAAAACTCTCATTGAACTTCCTTTAAAACTTCTTGAACAATTCTCATATCAACTTTGCCGTTATAGTTCGCTTTAAAATGTTTCATAACTGTTGGCACAGATTTGTCGTTAAGTGAGCATATAATCTCTTTAATTTCTTCTTTTGTAAGCATTTTTGGAAGATATGTGCTTGCAATTTCAATTTGCTTGTTTAAGTTTGCAACTTCTTCTACATTCCCAACCTTTTCATAGTTTGCTTTCTCATCATTAAGTTCTTTGATTACTTTTTGAATAATGTTAGAAACATCTGCATCTGGTAAAAGAGTATTGCGATCTCCTTTTGCAATTTTTTCCAATAAAATCTTGTTCAAAAGAACACTATAGAACCCTCTAGCAATAGTGTCCTTGTTTTTCATGGCTTCTATGTTTGCCTTTTTAATTTGTTCTTCAATCATAACTAAAACTCCTTTTACCTATATATAATACCTCATTTTTACCACCAAAAGCAAGCATTGAGAGAAAAAGCATTAATTTTTTTGAAAAAATGATTGACAATCTTGTCTTTTTTATGTATAATAAATTTGCTTTAATTGATTTGAAGCGATTTGGTGATGTAGCTCAGCTGGCTAGAGCGTATGGTTCATACCCATAAGGTCGGTGGTTCGAGCCCACCTATCACCACCAACTGTCGGGAAACCCCGACTTTTTTTATTCTAGGTGTGCTAGCAAAGTTAACACTTTGAACAAATCTGCGATTTATTGAACCACCTTTCGGTGTCATCTTGGCAGATGGTTTAACAAACAGACTTGAAGTTGTTCGTGTTTGTCGGCACCGAGCCCACCTATCACCACCAACTGTCGGAAAACTCCGACTTTTTTTATTGCAAACCATCTACCTATACATTTAAACAAAAAAACGACCGCTATTGCAGTCGCCTTTTTCTATTTTGACATATCTTTTCGTTGCTGTCTTAGTTCCTTCAAAATCTTATCCAAGTTTTCCGCAGCTTCTTTTTGGTAATCTTTTGGTGGAGAAACTTGATTCTTGAATTCTTTTGCAAGGTCATTGTCTAGAAAAGTCATTTTTAAAGCCTGACCAAACCATTTCAAAATTCCCATATCATTTCACCTTAACTCTTATGGAATGTGTTCCTTTCCTTGTTTTATCCATTCCTGAATCGCTTTCTTATCTGTTGCTGTTGGTTTCTTGCCATATTTTGCTTCCCACTCTTTAGACATTTGTTCAGTTAATGCTTTCACCCTCTTTGGGTCAGCAATTCTAGAGAATCTGTTTTGAGATCTTTGTTGTGCAACCATATTGTCTGCATTAGTATTCATATCACGACGCATACCTTTCATCTCGTTATGAATATCGCCTGTGTTCTTAGCAGTAACTTCTGCCCAATCTGGTTTTGACCAGAATGACTTGTCTTTAAATGTGCTATAAAGATCACTTCCTCCCATCACAGAATCCATATTCTTAAATGGAGCCCAAGTATAACCTGCCACACCCTTTTTAGCCGCACTGAAATTTGCTTTGAATTTAGCACCACTCTTGTTCTTTAATGTGGCAGCACCGCTTGCCTTTGCCCTTGAAAGTTCTGCAGCGTTCGCTCTTGCTTCCATAGTTGCCTTTGAAGGTTTTACTGCATTTGAAGACAATTGCCCATAAGTGCTATCTTGCTTTTTAACTCTATCAACCAATGTTCGTTCATGTCTTGCAAGTGTGGCGCGCATATCCGCTTGTCTTCTTCCATCACGCCCTTCATTCCAATCATCCTTATGTGCCTTTTTGTATTCTTTTGTTGTCTTCCAAATGTTTCTTGCATCTTTTCTAGTAAGTCCTGCATCCCTTGCTTCTTTCATAATGTCTTTTCTATTTAGTTTATCATAACTACGCATAGCAATGCTGCCCATAAGTTTGTCTTTCTTTTCAACATTGCCAATGTCTCTTTCTTGGTTTTTATAGTGGCGTTCTCTTGCGGCATGAACAGCCTGACCGCCCTTGTTAACTATTGCGGCACCACCTTTGACAGCTCCACCCATCAAGCCAAGAGATGCTTTTGCTGCACCAACCGTCATCTTTGTTGCCTTTCCTGCAACAGCACCAACATCTTTTGCAATGCCTTCGCCAGATTTTGCCGCATCTTCTCCCCCGACAAGACCTGAAACGACTGAAATGAATGCTTTGATTGTAATAAGACCAACGATTAAAATCAATGTTTGAGCTAAATAGTCTGCAATTGCGATGTTGAAGAACGAAATTTGATTCATATATGGCAATATTAAGAACATAATATTCATTCCAACAACCGCACCATAGGTCATAAGAACTTGTTTTACAAAGTTTTCTCTCCAACCTTTTGAGGCTTTTCCTCCATCAAGTGGAGCAAGACCAAACAAAGGCGGATTGATAAGGAACAGTCCTATACACATAAACAGCCTTGTTAACAAACCTAAAATGATATTAATAAACAAAGTTACACAAACAATACAACCAGCAAACCCGACAATAAAGTTGAATGTCCACAGGTCATAATAATACCATACAAGTCCAACATTAAATTTTGAAAATGCTCGCAATTCCTCAGCATGGAAGAACGCATCACAGAACTTCCCGCTTTCATATTCCCCGGCGGCACCATCATAATCCATTTCCATTACAGTGCCTTCCGCCAAATGCAAGTTACTTGCAAATGCGACATCAATCATCTCCGCCAATACTTCTGGGTCGTTTGCGTTTGAGAAAAGTTGCCCTTGCTTTGTTCCTGACACTCCGCTATCTTGCGGTTTGAGTTGCCCATCTCTTGCACGATTGGCATTGAATGCTGCTGTCTTAAATAACATTCCAGAAAATGGTGCATTTGTCGCAGCGATTAGAGCAAGTTTTTCACTCGTTTGTTCGTTGGACAAACTTCCATAACCAAAAATGTCATAATATATGTATGTTCTCTCACCATCACCCTTTCGCGTCGAATCAATCGCCCTCAAATTTGACGCCTTGTCGCCATAAATTGAAATGACTGTGCCACTCGAAACAGAGGTTATTGAATCCAAAGCTGTCAGAAGTGCCTCTGAAACATAAAGCCCAAGCACAACAATAATTGGAACCGCGACCATATTAATGACAGATTTTACTGCAGTGTAAACAAATTGCATTGGTCCCTTTGCAGATTTGTCATCATAAGTGTAATGACTTTTTATAACAGCAATCAAAGTTGAAGCAACGCAAATGATAAGCCCAAAAATTATCATTGCCCAAAAAACAGTTGCAAGAGCAGAATAAGTTTGACCTTCCGGATTTATCCCCAAAATGCCCGTAATGAAATTGGTAACCAAATCACCTGTTACAGGTTCACCATCAACATAATAGACATCAAGACCTGCCAACTTTCTAAAAAACAATTGGAACACATCAAGAAGACAGGCCAAAGAGGTATATAGCAAATACACCAATTTTGGAATAAGGTTAACCACAGACATAAATAAGTCTTCAAGCCAATCAAAAGCTCCAAGCAACATAGAACTTGCCATTTTTCCTCCTTGTTTAATTCTACCAAACAATTAAAACGAGAGCCCCCGTTTCGGTCAAATTAAATATATTTTTCTCATTATAGCAAATAAAATTACAATTTACAACAAAATTGTCCAATTTTCCACGAAAAAACATTAACATATTTCAAAAAAATTTAAATAATTTCAAAAGTTGCTGTCAGCAGTTTGTTTTTTCTCCAACTTTTTGTATAATAATGCTATGAATGGAAAAATTGAAGACAAACTAAAAACACTCACAACGAAGCCTGGTGTTTATGTAATGAAAAACAAATCTGGAGAGATTATTTACATTGGCAAGGCAAAAAATTTAAAAAATCGTGTCAGCCAATATTTTAGAAATTCTCCAAAGCAACGAAAAGTGCAAGCAATGGTTGACAATGTTGACGATTTTGAATATTTCATTGCAAACTCTGAACTTGATGCCCTTGGACTTGAAAGCAACCTTATCCACAAACACCAACCTTTTTACAATATTTTGCTTAAAGATGGAAAAGCGTTTCCTTATATCAAAATAGATATGAAAGAAGAATTTCCACGATTGGAAATTGTCAGAAAAATAAAAAAAAATGATGGGGCAAAATATTTTGGTCCTTATTTTGCAGGAATTGACCCTCGTGAAATTTTAAAGACAGTTTCTTACGCTTTCAAACTCCGCACTTGCAAAAGTAAAATTTGCTCAACAAAACCAGCAAAGAGAGAATGTCTAAACTTCTCAATGGGACTTTGCCTTGCACCTTGCACAGGCAAAACATCAAAAGAAAACTATATGCAAGAACTCTCAAAAGTTATAAATTTCCTAAATGGCAACGACACTGAAATTGAAAAAATTTTGATTGAAAAAATGACAATTGCTTCAAACCTTCAAAATTTTGAAAGAGCAATTGAACTTCGTGAATGTTTAAAAATGCTTGAAAAACTTAAAACTCGTATCGTCGCAAACCTGCCCAAAGATGTAAACAAAGATGTCTTCGCCTACCACACAGACGGGCTCAACGGAGTTATCACTTCTGTTATAGTTCGTGGCGGGAAAATTTTGGGTGTAAGGAATTTTGAGCAATCAGATGCTTCGCTAGAAGAAAGTGAAACACTTTTCAACTTTTTGTGCCAATATTACAGCGACAACATCATTCCAAACGAAATTATTGTCAGCCATACAATCAACGAACAGCTCTTAAAAGATTTTTTTGGAAAAAGCTTTTATATCTCCTCAAACCCAATTGCTGCCAACCTAAAACTTTTGAACATGGCAAAAGAAAATGCACAAGAACATCTTGAAAAACACCTTGAAAAAGAAAAATTGGAATTCAGCAAAGGTCTTGGAGCCTTGCAAGTTCTGCAAGAAAAATTACACCTTAAGAGCCTCCCTCGCAGAATGGAATGTTTTGACATTTCTCACATAAGCGGAAGTAATAAGGTTGCTTCAATGGTAGTTTTTAAATCAGGAAAACCAGACAAAAAGTCCTACAGAAAATTCAAGATTAAAACAGTTGAAGGAAACAACGACTTTGAAAGTTTAAAAGAAACATTAACACGCAGACTGCAACGATTTATTGACCAAAATGGAGAAAGTTTTAAAGAGAAACCAGACTTAATTGTCATTGACGGCGGAAAGGGACAACTTTCTTCTTGCTATGAAATTTTGAAAAGTTTTAACCTTGAAAACAAAATTGAAATGATTTCGCTTGCAGAACGAATTGAAGAGGTTTTCTTGCCAAACAACAAAACGCCCATAATTTTGAAATATGCAAGTGCAGAACTACGCCTTTTGCAAAATTTGCGTGATGAAGCACACCGCTTTGCAATAACTTTCCACCGTTCGCTTCGTGCAAAGTCGCAAGTTAAAAGCGAACTCGAAAACATCAAAGGTCTTGGAAAAACAAAAATTTCTGCTCTTTTAAAAGCTTTTGGAACAACCGAAAATGTTAAAAATGCCAGCATCGAAGAACTTTGTCTAATCAAAGGGATTCACGAATCTCTTGCAATCGACATTAAAAAACACTTTAAAAAACTTGAAAATTTGAAATAATTTCACAAAAACAATACCTGAAATTAAAGAAAAACAAAAAAAGTAGTTTACAAAACCGAAAATTTGTAGTATAATACTTAAGGTTTTTAAAATTTGCAAATCAGCAAATTGAGCAAACTACTTTATATGCGCCGCTAGCTCAGCTGGATAGAGCGTTCGTCTACGGGACGAAATGTCAGGGGTTCGAAGCCCTTGCGGCGCACCAATTGCATTTTTTATTTTAAAATATTCCGCATCTCGTTGTGATGCTTTTATATTTTTATAAATTTTAAATTTTTAATATATA
>JAGBBH010000097.1 GCA_017938505.1 Clostridia bacterium
AAATCAGAGAAGAAGAACAGGAAACTGCCAATTACAATCAACCAATTCAACGCATTTTTTTGTCTAATCAAGTTTGAAATCGCCTTGCCAAGCATCAATGAAATGATAATTGCATAAACAACGCAAACAACCTCCATTAATACCCCACCAAAATTAAAAATTGGAACAAGCGTTATTACCAAAACAGATGGCACCAAAATTATTGCTCCAGGTATTAAATCCACCCACTTGAACTTTTGCAACAAACAATATGCTACAAAATAGAAAATATGTCCAACTGCAAACAAAAGTGCACCCACAATAAACATATTTCTAATGTTCAGCACAATGTCTCCCGCCATTGCAAAAACAAACCCAACAAGCATAACAATTGCAAATTTAAGATTTGCACACTTGAACTTTATTGCGTAAATCAAGTTTGCAATTGCCAACGCAACAAATCCTGCACTTGTCAATCCTTTCAACCACAACCCTCCAAAGATTGCGTAGCATATATCTCCTGCTACGATGCAAGAAATTAGGATTACATTCAATGCGATAAACATTTTTTTCATTTGAACCTCCTTAAAAATGCACTAGGTTCATTTCATAAACCAACGCATAAGTTTATATTTCAGTTTGTTATGAGGTTGATATCGAACAGGCAAATCAATCCAAGTCTTCTTGTCAACAATGCTCTTATAGTGAGTAAAGGCATCAAACCCCGCTTTGCCGTGATAAGCACCAATTCCGCTTTGTTTGATTCCTCCAAACCCCATTTTTGAGGTTGCAATATGAATTACGGTATCATTAACACAGCCACCACCAAAGTCGCAAGAATTAAGAACAAGGTTTTTATTCTCCTTTGATGAAGTAAAAACATAAAGTGCAAGAGGTTTTGGTAAGGTTTGCAATTTTTTTACTGCCTCTCCCACATAATCAAAAGTAACAATCGGTAAAACTGGTCCAAAAATTTCTTCTTGCATAGCAGTGTCATCAAATGTACATTCAAGTAAAGTTGGTTCAATTTTAAGCGATTCTCTGCTTGATTTTCCACCAAAAACAAGTTTGTCTTGTTCAATAAGCTTTAACACACTATCAAATTGTCTTTCATTTACAAGTCTTGGATAATTTTTGTTCCTTATTGGGTCAACCGTATATTGCAAAACAATTTGTCTTTCAATTTCTTTAACAAGTTTTCTTTTGATAGACTTTGCACAATAGACATAATCTGGTGCGACACAGGTTTGTCCGCAGTTGAGAAACTTTCCAAAAACAATACGCTTTGCCGCCAATTCAATGTTTGCAGTTTCATCAACAATACAAGGGCTTTTACCGCCCATTTCAAGCGTTACTGGTGTAAAATGTTCTGATGCTTTTTTCAAAACTTCTTTTCCAACACGAGTTCTTCCCGTAAAGAAAATGTAATCAAATTCTTGGTCAAGCAAGAAATCACAGTCTTCTCTGCCCCCCAAAACCACGAAGGCTTGTTCAGGTTTAAATGTCATTCGGACCAACTTGTCAATAACTGCACTCACATTTGGAGTGCTTTTGCTAGGCTTCAACACCACGCAGTTGCCTGCAGCTATAGCATCAACAAGAGGTTCAATTGAGAGCATAAAAGGATAATTCCAAGGGCTGATTATAAGCACCGAACCATAAGCACAAGGCAATTTATAACTTTTAGAATGAAATTGAGCAAGCGGAGTCAGCACTCTTTTTGGTTTTGAGAATCGTTTGCAATGTTTTATCATATAACCAATTTCACTTAAAACCAAACCAATTTCACTCATATAACTTTCTGCGACAGACTTGTTTAAATCTTTCTTAAGTGCTTCTGCGATTTGTTCCTCAATCAACAAGATGTTTTTCTTAAGAAGTTTAAGTGTTTCAATTCTGTTTTTATAGTCTTTAAAAGCACTGTTTGGCAAATAGTTCTTTTGATTTTCAATCAATTCTAGAATTTGCTGTTTATCCATTTTTCACCTCTCTATAAATCTCTTCCAATTGTTCTGCCTCAAAGATGACAGGAACAGGATAAAGAGGATTGGCTTCTTTTTGTGCAGTAATGGCAAGGTGAGGAATGTCCCTATCTTCAATTTCTGCAATTGTTGTAGGGATTCCCATATTTTGGTTCATTTCTTCGATTTTCTCAATAAAAATCTTTGCTCCGACTTCCTTTGGCGTTTGCACATCAAAAAGTTCTGCATACACACCCAAAGACCAAAGCTGTTTAAAAATTTTTGGTCCAAATTTCTTCAAAACATAAGGAAGAATAACTGCATTCGCAAGTCCATGTGCGACATTATATTTTCCTCCAACTGCATGCGCGAGGGCGTGAACATAACCAACATACGATTTTGTAAAAGCCAAGCCCGCATTGTAAGAAGCAAGAAGCATATTTTGTCTTGCGTTCAAATTTTGTGGGTTATTGTAAGCCTCTGGCAAATTTTTGAAAATTGTTTTAACCGCATACAAAGCGTTATCCCTTGTTTTCTTAGTGGTGCTTCTGCCAATGTATGCCTCAACTGCGTGCGTAAGTGCGTCCATTCCAGTGGTTGCAGTAATATGTTTCGGCAATCCCACAGTAAGCGTTGCGTCAAGCACAGCATATTTCGGGATTAATGGAAAATCGTTGATTGCATATTTATGTCGAGTTTCGCTGTCAGTAATCACTGCCGCCAAAGTTGTTTCACTTCCTGTCCCCGCTGTTGTTGGAACAGCAATCAAAAGTGGAATTTTTCGCATTATTTTCATAACGCCTTTCATCTTACTTAAAGGTTTCTTTGGTCTTGCTACACAAGCGCCAACAGCTTTTGCACAATCCATAACAGACCCGCCCCCAAAAGCAATCAACCCTTGGCACTCATTGTCTTTATAAATTTTCAAAGCATCTTCAACATTTTGTGTTGTTGGATTTGGAACTGTTTCATCATATACGAAAAATTCAACACCTTTTTCTTTTGCCAAATCTTCCATTTTTTGTGTAAGTCCCAACCCCCGAATTCCTTGGTCCGTAACAAGTAAAACTCTATCAATTTGCTTTTCCTTCAAAACATCAAAAACATCTTCCGTTGCCTTTAGAATTTTAGGTTCCCTATAAGGCAAAAGAGGTATCATAATTTTCATAACGGTTTGATATGCTCTAAAATAGAACTTTTTAAAAATATTCATAATTTTTCTCCATTTAGCGATTATCTAAAAATGTAATAAACTTCTTGCATAGCTTCCAATTTGTTTATAAAGTCATTAAGTTCGTGCTTGTTTTTAACCTCTATACCGATGTTATAAACAGCATCATCAGATTTGGATTTTTCTGAATAAATAAAGTTCAGTGTAAGTTTATTTTCCGCAAGTTTATTTGAAATCAATCCAAGTGTATTTGGAGAGTTCTTGGCAACAATTTTAATGACAGTGCTATATCTTTCATTAAGAGCTTTTGTCCCCCAATCAACTTCCATAAGGCGGTCTTGTTCCAATGTTTGCACAATTGGGCAATCTTTCCTGTGAACAGTGATTCCTCTGCCACGAGAAATATAACCAACAATGTCATCTCCAGGAATAGGCGTGCAACACTTTGCGAGTTTTGTCATAATTCCACCAAGACCTGAAATGTCTGTATCTTTTTTATCAGTTTCTTCTGCATAATTCTTTTCAAAGCCCGTATTGTCTGCTTTATGAAATTCTTCATACAAACTTATCAACCTGTTAATAATCTTTGCACTTGCAAGACTGCCATAACCAAGTTGAGCATACACCTCGTCCATATCTTTAATTCTCATTTTTTCAACAAGAATAGAAAGAATTTCATCAGTCATCAAACTTGGCAAAGCATAACCTTTCGCTTTTGCGGCTTGTTCCAAAATTGTCTTGCCTTTTTTAATGTGTTCTTCCCTCATATTCTTGCGGAAAAAAGCATTTATTTTGTCGCGAGTTGACTGCATTCTAACAACTTTCAGCCAGTCTTTTGAAGGTCCTTTCGAGTTAGAAGAAGTGATAATCTCCACAATGTCGCCAGTGTTCAATTTTGTAAAAATTGGAACCATTTTTCCATTAATTTTTGTTCCTACACTACGATTTCCAAGAGCAGAGTGAATGTTATATGCCAAATCAATTGAGTTTGCTCCTTCTTGAAGTTCAATGACATTCAGTTTTGGAGTGAAAATAAAAACTTTGTCCGAATATAACCCTGCCTTGATTACTTGCATATAATCCTCGGCATTGTCCTCCGTCTTTTTGTTTTCATTTTGAGAACCCTCATTTTGAAGTTCAGTATTTTTCAACTCAAGCATCTTTGCATTGCCGTGATTTGAACTCGCCTTGCTCCCCGCCTCTTTATACATCCAGTGCGCAGCAAAACCATATTCACAAAAATTGTGCATTTCTTCGGTTCTGATTTGAATTTCAAAAGGCACATCTCCGTGTTCAGAAGGGAAATAAACTGTCGTGTGCAACGACCTATAAAAGTTAGGTTTTGGATGAGCAATATAGTCCTTAATTCTTCCATCAACAGGTTTCCATTTTTCATGAACAGCACCAAGCATAGTGTAGCAATCCTTAATTTCTTTAAGAATGATTCTATGTGCAACGACATCAAAAATGCTTTCTTTGCCCTTCTTTTGCATTTTGACAAAAACACCATAGTTGCTTTTTATTCTGCTTTGAACCTTTACAACTTCCACATTATGATTCTTTGCCAACTGCTTTATTGTTTCATTAATTTCAATGGTGATTTTTTCTCGTTTTTTAAAATTTTCTTCAATAAATTTTGTTGTTTGAACATAGTCTTCTGGAAAGATAAACATAAAGCATTGATTTTCGAGTTCTCTTTTGAGTTTGTTTGCACTCAACCTTTCTGCAAGAGGGACAAACAAATCAAGGGTTTCTTGTGCAATCTTAACCTGTTTTGCCCTTTCCTTAACCCCCAATGTTCGCAAGTTGTCCAATCTGTCTGCAAGTTTAACAAAAGCAACTCTTGCGTCTTTGGCCAAAGCAAGCAACATTTTGCGCAAGTTTTCAATTTCTTCAGGATTTTTCATTCTTGCTTGTTTAATGAACTCAATTTTAGAATAACCAACACATAAATTTTTAATTTCTTCACCAAAGAACTTGCAAATTTCATCTTCCGTGCAATCACAATCTTCCAAACAATCGTGCAAAAGTCCAACAACTACACTTTGCACATCAGCGTTCATATCTGCCAAAATTTCTGCGACAGCCAAAGGGTGAGAAATATATTCCTTCCCAGTATCTCTCATTTGCCCTTTGTGCTTAACATCGGCAAATTCATAAGCCTTTAAAATCAAATCGCAATCTTTTCCATATATAGTTTTAAATTTATCAATCAAGTTCTGTTCCATAGTCATAAAGTCAATCGCCTCACTTATTTTTATTTTAACACAACACACAACAAATTAGAAAAGAATTTCAACAACAAATCAAAAAATTCTCAATTAAATTCCTTATTTTTGTTAAAATCTTCCTCGCCAATTGGTTTTTTGAAAAATTTATTTACAATCTACAAAAAAAGACTGCAAACAAAAACTTGCAGTCTAAATTTTATTTGGATTATTTTTCAGATTTTTCTTCTTTTGGAACAATTCTCTTAAAGTCAATTCTTCCTTTTTCGTCAATCTTGATAACTTCAACTTCAATTGTGTCGCCAATTTTAACAACATCTTCAACTTTTTCAACTCTCTTGTTTGAAAGTTTGGAAATGTGAACCATTCCTTCTTTTCCGCCACCAATATCAACGAAAGCACCAAAATTCATAATGCGAACAACTTTTCCGTCATAAACATCACCAACTTCTGGGACTTCAACAATTCCTCTGATGATATCTCTTGCTTTTTCAAGCATTGCTTGGTCTGTGCCTGCAATGAAAACTTGTCCATCGTCTTCAATGTCAATCTTAACACCTGTTTCGTCAATAATTTTATTGATTGTCTTTCCGCCAGAGCCAATAACATCTTTAATAAAGTCAGGATTAATTTTCATTGTGATAATTTTTGGAGCATAAACAG
>JAGBBH010000098.1 GCA_017938505.1 Clostridia bacterium
AAAAGCGTTTCAAATCCTAAAGTTTACATTGAAAGCAACAATAACGAGGAGCCTACAGAAATTATAGCCCACAACCTTGAAAGCGTTTTAAACACCACTGTTTCTGACATAAATAGCAAAATCCCAAAACCAGCAAAACAGGTTGGATAATATACTAAAAAACAAAACTACCCCGCCTCAAGCAGTCTTATTTAACAATAGTTTTAATCAACACCACTTTAAACATTAAAATGAAAAAGACCCACATTTGTAGGTCTTTATTTTATTTCTTTAAGTATCTATTTTTGTCAACCTTATTCTTTTCCTTTCTTGCATAGTGCAATAAAATTCGTGCCACAATAAACACAAAGAACAACCCCAAGAATACCAGGAAGTATCTTATAATGTTTGAAAATTCACTTCCAAACAGGTCGGTTTGTTTTTGTAATGATATATAAACTTCGCAATCTTCTTCAATGTTGTCAATTGTAAATGTATGCCCATCACATTCAATTACAACACCATTGATTGAAACATATTCAAGTTCATACCCTTCAATCATTGAAATATAGAATGTTTTACTATCGCCTTTCGCTACACTCGACTCTAGTTCCGCTGGAGAAAGATTCCCGCCTTTTCCAAGCAACACTTTGACAACATAATAAGCTTCTTCAAACACAACTTCAATTGTTTTGTTTTTAGAAACATTGCCAATTGTATAAACACTATCTTCTGACAACTTGAGGTCAACACCATCTATCTTGATAGACGCAACAGAATATCCAACGTTTTCAACAACAGTAAAGGTCAAACTGCCATATCGTTGAATTGTTGCAGAAGAAACTTCCTGTCCATCAACTTTTACAGCACCACCTTGTCCTACAACAAAGTCAATTTGCAAAACAACCAGTTCGTCTGTTTCAACTGAAACTTGGAGGTCTTTTTCAACACTTATTGTTGCTGTCGAATTTGGAGAATATTCCACTCCATTAAGCCAAAGTTTTTCAAGCGCATAACCATCTTCAGCATTAACATTGATTGTATATTGTATGTTTTCATAAAGTAAAGTGTTTTCCGAAGCAAGTTCACCATCTACAAAAACCTCATAATCTCCTTCACCAAAATCAATTGCATAAGCATTACGAGAATTTTCAACAATAACAACATTTAAAACAGAACTTTCAACAGCTTGAGAATAATAATCCTTAATTTCAACTTTTAATTGACAGGTTGTTATTGCTGCGAGATTTTGAAGATTAATGACCAATTCTTTTTCAAAATCAGAGATGGCGTTTTCAGCATAAACAATTTGATTTGATGCTCCTGAAAATGTTATTTTTGAGGTGGTTTCAAGCCCAAAGTATTTCAGCCTTACTTCCAAACCTGCAGATTGCTTTATAACTCTTCGGGAAGGCAAATCTTGAGCAATCCTCAAAGTTAAATCAACAAACTGACAAGAATTGTCTTCGGCAAAAGTTTTTGCCACCGTGCTAGAATAACCATATACCACAGGACTTAACAATTTTGTTTGATAACCAATAGACGAAACATTCTTGCCTACTATAATTTTAGTAAGAGCAGATTCAGAGAAACAATGCTTGCCAATTTCTTTAATTTGTGGCAAATAAATGTCTTCAAGCGCCGAACAATTTGCAAAGGCATACTCCCCTGCAACAGTAATGTTTTTAATCTCTACCTTTGTTAAACTTGAGCACCATCTAAACGCATAATCCCCAATTTCGACCTGCGCACTTTCGCAATAAATTTCCCTTATTTTTGAATTTCCGTTGAACGCTGAGTCTGAAATAGACTTTATTGTGTTTGGCAAATATAAAACTTCAACATTTGAATTGTTAAATGCAAAGTTTCCAACCTCAACGACCTTATAATAATCAACATAATCAGGAACTTTTAATTTTTTAAGTTCCCCGCTATATTCCACAACAGTCAGTCCCGTAGAATAGATTGCGAAACTGTAATTGCTCAAGAGGTCAAGATTGTCATAATAATAGATTTTGCTCGAGTTGTAACTTCTTTGAATAAGCACATCATTTTCATCAAAAACAAAAGCCGCTGCAGTAATTTTTGTAGTCTTAGACACAACGATTGGTTTTGAGTCTGAGTATAATTTTACAGTCGAAGTAATTTCTGGCTCAATTGCAGTTTCTTCTTCATTTGTGCTATAAAAAATTTTAAGTATTTCGCCATCTTGAAGAGTATAATCATAACTTAATTGAACCGCAATTTGTTGTGTTTGGAATTGCTCATCAACACTAAAAATGACATCTCCACTGTTTACCAAGCCAAGTTTCGTAAGGCAAATGGCACCATAACCATAATAATCATCACGCCCAGCATCTCCAAGGTCTGTTGCATTTTGTTGCAACATCAAATTTGTTGCCTCAAAACTGTAACTGGCGTAATTTGGGTTTGAATAAATCAACGCATAACAAGCCGTAACATGCGGAGCAGCCATCGAGGTTCCACTCATATATGTATAATCTTCCCCATAGTTTGCAATATACTTTTTGCAAGCAGCACTGCGAATTGAAGTTCCCGGTGCAGAAAAATCTACATGAACACCAAAATTGCTATAATTAGAATCAAACAGCATTGTTTTATTGCCAAAAAACTCATTCAATTTCAATGCTGAAACAGTAACAGCACAATCAACATTTGCTGGGTTTGCATAAGAAGTGTCTTTTGCATCATTTCCAGCAGAAACAATTGAAAGAATATTCGAATTATAATAAGCACTCTTTACAGCATTTGTTAAACTTGTGCTTGTAGATGAAACTTGGTTGCTTGTAGATGACGCATCAACACCGATACTCATATTCATAAGTTTCAAATTAACACCTTTCGACTTAACCGTTGCAGCATAATTAATTGCTGACACAATTCCCGAAACAAGTCCCTTGCCGTTTTCTTTTAAAACTTTCAATGGCAAAATCATTACATTAGAAAATGTTATTTCTGCAATTGTTCCGCTAACATGTGTGCCGTGCCCATTGAAATCTTCATAATCATATTGAGTTGTGGAACTTTCTTCAGTAAAATTTTTTGCGTATTGATGCAAAATTCTTCCTTGAAAAAGAGTGTGTGAAGTGTTAATTCCGCTATCTAAAACCGCAACTACCGTTTCACATAAACTTCCCAAAAGCCCTGACGATTGCATATCATTGATATACGCATTTGCACCAAGCAAGTCGCCCGAAGTTTTCCAACCCCAAGATTGATAAGTTGTCGCATCAGCCTCAATTGAACTGTCCACTTCAACAACAGCGTCATATTCAACTGAAAAGACACTGTTTAAAGCAGAATAATAATCATACGCTTCTTTTGCATCTTCTGCGGTTTCATATTGAAAAATATGATAGTCTTTATATTCCGCAACAGCACTTGCACCACGAGTAGAAATTCTGTCATCACTTCTTACGATAAGTCTGTTAATTTCTGATTGCCTTTCAAGAACAAGATTATCACCTTCGATTGAAGAACTAACATTATCTCCAAGTTTTTTCAAAGACACAACTTCCGCTGCAACAACAGGTTCGTTTTCAATGGCAAAACCATTGAGGACGGAAGAATTAACAAAAATCTCTCCGTCCTGTTCAATATAATTTTCACTTGAAATAGAAAGAGTTTCCCTTTCGTCCCAATCATTATGCTCTGCGACCATAGCCATCAATGCCTTGTCAAATGCATCATAGTCGTCATTTTGCCAATTAGCCCTTACCTGGCACACAGGCATAAAAAAAGAAAACCCGCAAAAAAGCAGCATACCCATCAACACTACAACCTGCAAAATTTTCTTTCGTATCTTTTTCAATTCCATAGCAATAGTATATCACTAGATTAAAAAAAAATCAAACTAAAACAAAAAAAATATTATTTATAATAATATATTTTTAATATTATAAATAAATCAGCAATTTTATATTTTCAAACGCCAATACAATTTCTTTAATAAATTCAACAAATTTTTTGTTTTTTTTAGAAAATCA
>JAGBBH010000099.1 GCA_017938505.1 Clostridia bacterium
AAAGAACCCCTGTTCTCCTGGGACTTAATAGACAAATCTATGAAAACGAATTTAACCGTTCTACTAAAAATTATTTCATTGAAGCACTGCTTAGAAACAATTTTTCGGTATATGATGTAAAACCTGAGATTCGAGATATCTCAATTTCTGAAAGGGTTAGAAGGGTAAATTCTCAAGATTTGACCCTGCTTGTAACCTTTGCATATAACGCATTTGGAGAAACTTTTAACACTGTTTCCGGAGTGGAAGTTTTTTATTCTCCACTAAATGCAAGTGCAAACGATAGCCGACTTTTAGCTCAAAGCATCTACAATCAACTTATTCAAGGAACAGAACAAACTGGCAGAGGAGTTAAAACCCTTGATGTTGGTATGCTTTCAAGCGTAAACTGTCCTGCCGCACTTGTTGAAGCAGGTTTTATGACAAACTTGCGTGAAGCGAGGCTTATGATAAATCCTCTTTTTCAAATTGAAGTTGGCGAAGAAACTTGTGCAGGAGTTTGCAACTATTTAGGAGTTCCATTTATTCCTAGATTTACCCTTTCAAACTATCCACTTTTAAGAATTGGAAGTGATGGTAACTTTGTTTACCTTTTGCAATTCATTTTAAACAGACTTGGTGCAGGACTTTCAATTGATGGAAATTTTGGGAATCGAACTTTGACTGCTGTCAGAAATTTCCAAACCCGAAACGGAATTGCTGCCGATGGAATCGTAGGTCCAACAACTTGGAAATATCTTCTTACACTTGCGCCATATCCAACTCAAAGGCAGGGATATTCTGGAAATTATGTTCGCCTTTTGCAACAACTTCTTGAAAGCAATCTTGCTCCCGTTGGGACAATTGATGGAATTTTTGGAAACAAAACCGCTTCAGCAGTCCGAACTTTTCAACAAAACAACAGACTTTCTGTAGATGGAATTGTTGGCCCTGCAACTTGGAACGCCTTAACGGGTTCAATTTAAAACAAAAAAAAGATGAAACTAATTCATCTTCTTTTTTTACATATCTTTTCTTCTGTAATCTACATCAATAACATCTTTTGCTTTTTGTTTTTTAGCATCATTTGCTATCCATTTTTTAACAACCCAAGATGTCAATGGTGTGAGAGCAATCATAACCAATTGTCCAACAATGATATAGATTGCAAACAAACTTGTGTACATAAATGTGAACAATCCAAACACAAGTGGCATCATAATGTACATCATCTTTGATTGTGGTTGCCCGTTTGCATTTGTCTTTGAATTCTTTCCTTTCATAAGTTTGTTTGAAAGCCAAGTTGAAAGGAATGATGACAAAACAGCAATGATTGTCAAGATATAGAAACCGTTTTTCTGATCTTTAATTTCTTTCAAAGCTGTGTTATTTCCAATTACGCAATCGAACATTTTTTCTTCTTCAAGTTTTGCAATGTCAGTAAAATCTTCTGCTTTGTAATATTTTGTCAAATAGTCCATAATTTCGCTTTTTGTAAATAAAGGACTTGTTGGAGATTCTGACTTGTAAATGTTTTTAATCCACAAGAAACTTTCTTGAGTCTCTTTGTAATATTCTTTTGCTGCCTCTTGTGCAAGTTCCAAAATTTGTTGACTGTATGCTTTTGGTTTGTAAACAGAATTTGCAACGGCATCATCATAATGCTCAATGACATATTTATCAAGCAAGTCAAGAACTGTTTCATTTGAAAGGTCTTCAACTTTAATTCCATTGATTGCTTGGTTTTTTGAAGTTGCTTCATTTGTCAAAATCAAACTCATTGTTTTTTCGCCAAGTTCGTTCTCATCAAATTCAAGAGTTAAAGTGTCCCCATCTTCATAACTTATTGCAAGTTGTTCGTTGTCGTTTAATGCAATTACATTTGCATAGACATTTTTCATATTTTCATATTTATCAACAATGTTAAAGTTTGAAACTGCTTGAAGAGAATTCCAAAGTGTCAAGAAAACAGTGAATTGCAAAACCATTGCAATGAGCATTGGCAAACAAGAACCCATCATTGAAAATTGATATTTTCTGTAGATTTCGCTTTGTTTTTGTTGCAAAACTCTTTGGTCATTTCCATATTTCTTTTGAACCGCTTCCAACTCTGGTCTCATCTTTTCATTGATAGCCGAGTTTTTCATATTTACTTTCTTGTTGACAATGTCAACTGCAGAAAACAAAATTCTAACAATGATAGCAATCAAAATTACTGCAACAACATAACTTCCAACGCCACCCTTAAATGCGTTCAAAATTGATGGCCAAAAACCTTTTGGTTGGCTTAATGTAACAAGTGCAGTGTTTATAAAATCCATAGGTTATCTCCTTTAATATTAATAGGAACAGGGTCATACCCTCTTTTCTTTTGCCAAGGAACACACCTAAAAAGTCTTTTCAATCCTATCCAAAAACCTTTAAAAATTCCAAACTCATCGACTGCTTTAATCATATAATTAGAACAAGTTGGAGTAAAAATGCAACTGTGAGGGAGAAGTGGAGAAATTATGAATTTGTAAATGTAAACTGGAAACAAAAAAATTTTCTTATACCATTTTCTTTTTTTCATATTTTCCAAATATCCTGACAACTTCATTTTTCAATTGTTCAAATGAAAGTGCAGTTGCCCCCTCTTTTGCCATAAGCACATAGTTTGCAAAAGGCAAAACTTTTGCTTCAAGACGCACAATTTCTCTCAAACGGCGCTTGAGTAAGTTTCTTTTGTTTGCCTTTCCAAGTTTTTTGTTGATTGAAAAACCAATTTTGTAACACTCATATTTGCTTTTAACAACAAAAAGGGTAAAATTTTCTGTATGAACTCTTTCGCCCTTCTTGTAGATGTAGTTAAATTGGCTGTTTTTCCTTAATCTGTGATCCATCAAAGATTAACCTTCTTAAGCAGAGATATGTTTTCTGCCTCTTGCACGGCGTCTTTTCAAAACATTTCTTCCGCCTTTAGTTCTCATTCTTTCGCGGAAACCGTGAACTTTTTGTCTTTGTCTTTTTTTAGGTTGTAATGTTCTTTTCATTTTTTTCTCCTGTTGTGCACACGACACCATGTGTTCAAGTTTGGTGCGAGGCTGATTAGTGTTTAGTTTTTTTGAAGTGTGTGTTTGAACAGTGGGTTAATCTGCTAAACAAATTTTTGAACATAGTCAAAATTCTTCTTTGCTATTATAAATGAAAAAATTTCATTTGTCAACCATCAAAGGCATCATTTTTTGTCTTTTTATTTGGAAATTTTTCTATCCCTTTGGATAATGCGGAAAAATATTTGAGAAAATGGTGGAAAAATTGTATCTTATCTCCTTCCTCATTTTCAATCTTTTGTGCCAAAAAGTTTTAAAAACTTTTTTCAATCCTTAAAATTTTTATTTTCTTTGCCTACACTTTGTTTTTCGTAAAAAAAACATCAACTTCTTTTTTTGAAATTGATGTTTTGTTTTTTTTATTATCCTATCATTCTAACTGGCAAGATAAGATATAAGAATTCATCTCCATCAACTGGAACAATCACACAAGGATTTGATGGTGAGTTAAAGCAAATCTTAACAAATTCATCAGAGTTTGCTTTGAGATTTTCAATGAAGTATCTTGCATTGAAAGCAATGAGAAGTTCTTTTCCTGTCATATTCACTGGAACATTTTCTTTCACATTTCCAAGTTCTGAATTTGATGTGATGCAAAGATTCTTTTCCTTAACTTCAAACTTAACACAGTTTCCTTGTCCAACTTTTGAAAGGAGTGAAGCTCTTTCAAGTGCATCTTCAAATTGTCCTTTATTGATAACACAAACAGTTTCATAGTTTGCTGCAATTATTTGTTTATAGTTTACAAAATCTCCTTCAAGAAGTCTTGTTGTAACTTTTGTGTCCCCAAAGTCTGCCATCATTGTGCTTTTGTCAACATAGATGTTGATAATTTCTTCGCTGTCATCAAGAAGTCTTGAGATTTCAGACAAAGACTTTGCTGGAATTACAATGCTTGATTTCAAATTTGAGATAATGTTCTTTTTAACTTTTGCCAAACGATAACCATCAAGTGCAATTGCATTGAGTGTGTTTTGTTCAATGTCAAAAAGCACACCTTTCAAAATTGGTCTTGAATCGTCAACTGCAACAGAGAAAATTGTTTTGTTAATTATTGTTTTAAGGTCTTTCTTTGAAATGCCAAAATATTCCATACTGTCAACAGACTTGAATGCTGGATATTCTGCAACATTATAACATTGCAAAACAGTGTGGCTGTCGTCATATTTGATGTTCATTTGATTTTTTTCATTGAGTTCAAGTTCAATCATTTCATTTGTAAGTTTTTTTATAAACTCAGTAATGAACTTTCCTGGGACAACTGCCTCGCCTTCTGTTTTGATGTTTGCTTTAATTTTCTTTTCAATTGAAAGTTCTGTGTCAGTTGCTGAAAGAGTGAGTGTGTCATCTTCTGCAACAATTTTAATTCCTTCTAAGATTGGATTTGTGATTTTGTTTGAAATTGCTTTACTAACACTTTGAAATGCTTCTGAAAGTTCAATTCCGTGGCAACTTACGATCATAGCTTTACTCCTTTTGTTTTACAGTCTTATTATAGCACACATACACGCACCTGTGCAACTTAAAATTAATTAAAAAATATTTTTTAGCATTATTACAGTAATTATTAGTGGTGGTGGAAATGTGGATAACTTTTATTTATTTTTTTCGACCACAATATATAGCATTTAATTGGTTTTAAAATTATCAAAATATTGATTTTTCAACCCTTTCGCCTATGTGGATAACTCTGTGGAATTGTTGTGAATTTATATGCACATATTTTTTTTGATGTGGACAACTTGAAAATTAATTTGCAAGCAAGTTTTTAATTTCATTAACCAAAGTTTGTGTTTTTTTGTTGTGTTTTATGTCCTCTGAAATTTTATCTCTTGCGTGGCTGATTGTTGTGTGATGTTTTCCGCCAAACAATTTTCCAATTTCTTGAAGTGGTGGACTTAAAATTTCACATATTAAATAGATTGCAATCATTCTTGGTTCAACAAATTCTTTATTTTTCTTTTTACCTGTTATATCATTATTAGATATATTGAAATAATCACATATAACATCAATAATCTTTTCAGATGTGAGTTCATTTTTAAGTTCTTCTTGAGCATTCTCAAAGATTTCTTTGCAATCTTCCAAAGTTGCAACACTTCTTCCTGAAATTTTGGCTGACAAGTGAACTTCTCTCAACTTGCCAATGAGTTCTCTCACATTTGAATCGATGTGTTCTGCAATGGTTTCAAGAACTTCATCTTCAGCAAAATATTTTTCAAGTTGACATTTTTTTCTTAAAATTGCAATTCTTGTTTCAAGGTCTGGTTGAGAAATGTCGTGAATAAGACCACTTGAAAAACGAGTGCGAAGTCTGTCTTCCAAAGTTGCAATTTCTTTTGGAGGACGGTCTGAAGTCATAATGATTTGTTTGTTATTCATAACAAGTTCATTGAAAGTGTTGAAAAATTCTTCTTGAATTTCTTTTCCTCTTCCTAAAAAGTGAATGTCATCTATCATAAGAACATCAAGATTTCTGTATAACTCTCTAAATTCCATAATTGACTTGTTTTTAGATGGGGACATAAGAGATGTTACATAACTGCCTGTAAATTTTTCGCAAGGAACACAACGAACTTTAAGTTCTGGTGAATATTGTCTTAAATAGTTTCCAATTGCGTGCATAAGGTGAGTTTTTCCAAGACCTGAATTGCCATAAATAAACAATGGGTTGAAACTTCCACCTGGATTTTGTGCAACAGCTTGAGCAGCAGTATAAACAAATTGGTTGCTTTTTCCAACAACGAAGTTGTCAAAAGTGAATTCTTTGATAAAAGGATTAGGTTCATCATTTTTAACATTGCTTTTTTCTGTTGAGGTTGTGTTTTTTAAATATTCCAATTCTTCATTTTGGTCAAGAACGACAATTTTAAGTGGTTTACCAACAATCTCAAAACAGCAGTCGCCAATCATATCAACAAAGTTTCTTAAAATCTGATTCTTTGCAGAAACTGATTGAGCAGCCAAAATAAAGTTGTCTTTTTCATCAATTTCAAGTGGTTTAATGGTTTTTATCCACAGCATAAAAGAAACTGTGGAAACTTTAAGTTCAAGTTTTTCAAGAACTTTATCCCAAATGTCTTTAATTTCTTGCATAATTTATTCTCCTAAAACAAAATTAGTTTAAAATAAAAAAAATAAATTGTCAAGCAACTTTGAAAATTTAAAATTTTGTGATATAGTATATATGTGAAGATTGAAAGACTGTCAATTAAAAATTTTAGGAACTATTCTCACCTTGATGTAAAGTTTGATGACAAGGTGAATGTTTTTATTGGTAAAAATGCTCAAGGAAAGACAAATCTCTTGGAGAGCATCTTTTATTGTTGCATAGGAAAAAGTTTCAAATCTTGCAAGGATAAAGACCTAATTAAATGGGGTGAAGAAGATTCTAGGATAAAAGTCAAAACCAACAGAAAATATAGAGATGTTGAAATTGACATTTCTCTGTTTAAAAACCAAAAGAAATCAATCAAACTTAACGATTTGCCAATCAAGAGAATTGGAGAACTTATTGGAGAGGTTCAAATTGTTTTCTTTTCCCCTCAAGAATTGCGACTTGTTCGAGAAAGCCCCGATGAGAGAAGAAAGTTTATGGACATTGACATCTCTCAAAACAACAAGAGATATTTTTATCAACTTTCTCGTTATGAAAAAATTTTGTCAAACAGAAACAAACTTCTCAAAATGTCAAAATCTCTTGAAAGTTTGAAAGAAACAATTGACATTTGGGATAGAGCACTTGTTGCTTCAGCAAAACTTATTGCTTTCGAAAGAGAAAAGTTTATAAATCAAATATCTCCGTTTTCAGAAAAAGCTCATTCTTATATAAGTGGCGGAAAAGAGAAATTGGAACTTGCATATAAATGTGGTTGTGCAGTTTTGCTTGACGAAAATTTTGAAGAAAAAATGGACAAACTTCTCAAGAAAAATTTGGAAAAAGACTACCGTCTTGGTTACACAAGCATTGGCGTTCACAGAGATGACATTGACATTTTCTTAAACGGTGTTGAAGTTAAACTTTTTGGTTCTCAAGGACAACAAAGAACAGTTGCTCTCGCATTGAAATTGGCAGAACTTGAGAATATGTTCAACATAAATGGAGAATATCCTATTTTGCTGTTAGATGATGTTTTCAGCGAACTTGATATAGATAGGCAAACACGACTTTTAAAGTTCGTTGACAGAACTCAAACCTTTATAACTTGCACCGATGAAAAGAAACTTAATGGAACATTGTTTACAATTAAAGATGGAAAAATCGTTTAGAAAAGAGAACTTTAAACATTACTGAAGTTTTCTTTTTTTATTGCTGCTTTTGATTATTTATTATAATAAGAAAAGAGGTGAGAACATATTAATATGGTGAGTTTGTGAATATTTAGTTAAATATTTTTTAATTTTTTCTTGATTAAAAATGCAAAATGGTTTATACTCAAAAAGAGGAGAAAGATATGGCAGTATATTTTACTTGGGGAGCAATTGGTGTTTTATTGTTGTTCCTTATTATCGGATTTGTTGCAGGACTTGTTAGAGGACTTAAAAGGTCTTCTCTGCATATTTTGTTTTTGATTGTAAGTGTTGCACTTGCATTCTTTATCACAAAACCAATAACAAGCGCGGTTTTGAAATTTACGATTAACTATGAGGGAAGTGCAATGCCTCTTAGTGATGTCATTATTAGAATGATAAGTGAACAATTTGATTTGTCAAGTTTCAGTGGGGCAACAACTTTTGCGGCTTCTTTGCCAATGGCAATTGTTTCACCAATTTTGTTTATTGTTATCACAGTACTTGTTTATTTTGTGTTCGATATGATTTATTTGATTGTTGCAAGAATTTCTTTTGGAAAGAAGAAAAAAGATTTCGAAACAAACAAACCTCGTCGTGCTTATGGTGCGGTAATTGGAATGGTTGAAGGGTTCCTTCTTTTGTTTGTTATGTTTGCACCAATTTCATCTCTTGCAAACACTTATGCTGAAATTGTAAGCAATTCAACTCCAGCACAAAGTGTTTCAATTGACACAGATGGCGATGGAAATTCAAACAGAATGAAAACTTTGGGAGAAACAATTACGGAATCTTTGCCTCCAGCAGTTAACGAAGCGATTTTGGCATATAACAATTGCGTTATTGGGAAAATTGCAGGCGCTGGCGGGCTTGACAATGCTCTCTTTGATGGACTATCTTCATTTAATGTTGACGAAGAAAAAATTAATTTCAGAAAAGAAGTTATAACTCTCACAAATGTTTATGATGAAGTTGCAATCACATATAACGCTATCAATGATGGAGATTTTGCAGATATCGATTTGACTGTTTTAAAAGCAGAACTTGAAACATTCTTGAACAATGGAATCTTTAAGGCAGTTATAACAGATATGGTAAACACTGTCATTGTTGAATTTGAAACATTGAAAGAAGAACTCAATTTAGATGCATTGCCAGAAGTTGTTCAAGATGTTATAAATGATTTGCATACGAGATTTACATCACAAGATTTCAATGCTCACGAATATTTAAAATCAGACATTTTGAAAGTTGTTGACATTTTTGATGAAATCATTAAAGAAGATTTGATAACTGCATTTAAGAATGCCCCAGAAGGGATTGAAGGAACTTTGGAAGTTGTAAATGACAACAGTGAAGCAGTGAAAAAAGTTGCAAAAGACTTTTTAGGCCTCAACATTGTTAGCGACACATTCAATGCTCTTGGAAAGTTTGGTTCTCAAATGTTTGCAGAAGCATTTGAAAATGACAAAAACTTGGAAATTGGTTTGAATATTGATGTTCAAAAGAAAGACGAATTGGTTGATGAGTTGTTAGCAATTATTGACGACATTGATGCGGTAAATCAAGAAGTTGGTTTGTTTGATCTTGTTGCATCAGAAGACATTATGAAGTCTATAACAGAAATTGAAAACATTGAAACATCACTCATAAAAATTGGAAAAGTGTTAGATGATGTTAGAAACTTGAGCATTTTGGTTCTTCCTGTTGAAGATGGTGTTAGAACAGAAAAACAATATGTTTTTGACAACATTTTGGAAACATTAAACATTAAACTTCTTGGTGATGTGGTTTATGTTCAAGGACAATCTTCTTTCACACAAGAAACATTGAACAGTTATGAAAAATTCTTTGGTTATGTTGGAAAACCAATTGAAAATATGAAAGATATGGGATTGCTTGAAGAAATTTCATCTTTTGATGCTCTTCTTGAAAACAAGATTTTGCCAGCATTGGAAATTAATAAATCTGCATTATCTGGAATTATGACACCATTCTATCAACTTAAGATTGCAAGTTTTGACACAACTGATGTTGACACTCCAAACATCAAAACAATGATTTTTGACTCATTCATTGATATGATTGGTTCATCAGTGCAAATTCTTGATATGGAATCAGTTAAGACAATTGCTCAAGAAGCCGAAAGCACAACAGGAACAGCAATTTTGGTTTGGAACGATGAGCTTACAAAACTTGGCACACTTCTCAACCTTCTCGACAGAGGGGAAATTGAAGTTGACGGAACTGATGGAAAAGAAAACAAAACATATTTGCAATATATTCTTATGCAAGATGCAGACCTTACAAAGTTGTTGACAGAAATGTTAAATGACACAGATGACACATTGTTTGCAAATGTTCTTGACAATGTGTTCACTGCAACTATGTTTGGGAATTTGAAAACTCAAGTGTTTACAGAAATTGACAAATTGATTGGAGAAATAACAGGGGTGATTCCTCAAACAGACTTGACAAACTTGGACGCAACAAAAGACCAAACAATTGATACGATTGAAAAACTCCTTGAAATTGCAACAGCTGAAGAAACAAATCTCGATGACCTTGATTTGGAACTTGCTGGAAGAATTTTGGATTTGTTAAAAGTTAATGCCTACAACGACAGCACTGACGACAACATTGCAAACGGAACAAAAGATGGTGTGTTCAACAACATTTTTGCAAACCTTATTTGGTATATGACAAGCGACAACTTGAATGGGGTTGATTACACAGGAAAAACTCCTTATGAACAAACTGCTGGAGATAAAGCATATTTAGATGTTAAGGCATATTTGAATGTTGCAAATAATGATGAATATTACACAATAAACTATGCAAGCAAGATGGCAGAACTTGAAGATGTAATTGCTTTTGCAAATGCTCTTATGACAAAGTTGGACGGAAAATCTCTAGACACTCCAGAAAACACAGCACTCTATTTGGCAGCAGCAAAAGAAGTGGTTGACAAGCAGGTTGAAACAACAACAAGAGAAGCAACATTGACAGTGATTGGAAACACAGCGAAGTTCTTGACAAACAAGGGCGAAGATTTGCTTGAGGGCGAAGATTTGGAAACAAGATACACAGTTAAAGCAGGAATCGAAACCCTTTATGCTGAAGATGCAGAAATGGCAACAGAACTTAAGAAACTTATGGGAGTAAACGATTTGCCAGAATTGCCAACACCATAGAAAAAAAGGAAGTTGTGAAAAACACAACTTCTTTTTTTGTTTAAAATTAAATTTGAAAAAAGAATTTGCACTTGAAATTGTTTTGTGTTATCATAATAAATATAAAAGGAAAAACTATGGAATTTAAACATATCCCTATAATGCTGAATGAAGTTATTGAAGGGCTTGACATCAAACCAAATGGAATTTATGTTGATTGCACTGTTGGTGGAGGCGGACATTCGTCAGAGATTGCAAAAAGATTGAAAGGTGGACATCTTTATTGCTTTGACAGAGATGAAGATGCAATCAAAAAAAGTTCGCAAGTTCTTGAGAAGTTTAAAGAAAAAATAACACTTCATAAATCAAACTATAAAGAAGCTCCAACCATTTTGAAAGAAGAATATGGTGTTGAAAAAATTGATGGCTTTTTAATTGACCTTGGTGTGAGTTCTTATCAAATAGACGAAGGAGAAAGAGGATTCAGTTTTGTCAACAATGGGCCACTTGATATGAGAATGGACAGGAACGAAGATGTTGTAACTGCAAAAGAAATTGTCAACACTTTTTCTTATCAAGAATTGGTTAGAATTTTTCAGGTTTATGGAGAAGAAGAGTTTGCAAGAAAAATTGCATCTAACATTGTTGAAAAAAGACAGAAGAAAGAAATTGAAACTACCTTTGAACTTAGAGACATAATTGAAGAAGCGTTGCCTAAAAAAGTTGTTTATTCTCGAGGAGGTGCTTCAAAAAAAGTTTTTCAAGCATTAAGAATTTACATTAATGAAGAACTTGATGGGCTTGATAAAGTTCTTAAGGAATTGGTTGATATGCTTTCCCCTGCTGGCAGAGGAACAGTCTTAACCTTCCACAGTCTGGAAGATAGAATTGTCAAAAATTTGTTTAAACTTGAAAGCACAGAGTGCCTTTGTCCGCCAAGAATTCCAAAATGCATTTGTGGACATAAGGCAAGCATCAAACTTGTAAACAGAAAACCAATCATTGCAAGTGAAGATGAACAAAAAATAAACTCTCGAAGCACTTGTGCAAAACTGAGAGTGGTTGAAAAAATCTAAAATTAAGGAAGATATTTAACGGGAAATAAAAAAAGGGTTTCTCATATTTACGAAAGGAGGCAAATATAATAATATGGAAAGATTGACTTTGGAACCGGAAACTTTAACAGAAGCAGTTGTTGAACCAGAAACAGTTGTTGAAAAAACAGAAAAATCAGTTGAAGAAAAACCAAAACAAAAAGTTTCAATTTTTGAAGCATTGAAAGAATATAAAGAAAAAAAAGAAGGTCAAACCAATCAAATTCTGAAAGAAGAAAAAACTTCTGCATATTTGCAATCTTTCAAAGAAATGACAGTTGCTGACATTATGGAAGAAAGAAGAAAAAAAGAAGCGGAACTGTTTGAAAAAGAAAAAGAGATTCTCATTCAAAAACAATATGAAAAACCAAAAGAGGAAGAAAAAAGGACTCCAGAAAAAACAAAAGAAAGTGAAACCATCAACTCGAACATAATTGAAAAACCAAATTTTGACTTGATTGAAGAAAACAAAAAAGTTGTAAAACTTTTTAAAAAAGAAAAACCTCAGAAAAAAATGAAATCTGCAAAAAGGGCGGGACTTGCCCTTGCTTGCACTCTTGCGGGTTGTGGAATTGTTTGTGTTGTCAACACTGTCTTGATTGACAATATGAATAAATCGCTTTTGCAAATAGATGAAACATATAATTTGAATTTGCAGAAATACCTTAAAGAAATTACAAAACTCGACCAGACAAACAAAAGTATGGAATTTTTGGATACATATCCAGATGACCTGTTAGATGCTGGCGACATTGGAGAAAAGAGCAATTGGTTTGACAAACTTTGCAATTTCTTTGGAGGATTGTTTGGAGGCTAATTTTGGGCGTATATACCTTACATTCGTTGCAAAAGAGGACAAAAACAATAATTTTTGTTTTGCTAATTTTGTTTGTTTGTCTAGGTGTTAGGCTTTTTATAGTTCAAATTTTAAAAGGAGAAGAACTTCAACAAAGGGCTGTTGACCAGTGGACAAGAGATTTGTCATTGACAGCCGAAAGAGGTTCTTTTTTTGACGCTACTGGCGACAGTTTGGCAGTAAGTTATACAACTTATGATGTCTATGTGAGAGGTAGAGAGGTAGAAGATGCAGAAAAAACTGCCAAGGTCTTAAGCGAACTTCTTGAATTAAATTTTGATAAAACTTTGCAAAAGGTTTCCAAAAAAAATGTGTCAGAAGTACTTTTGAAGTTGCAGATTGAAAGCGACCTTGCAGAGAAACTTTACAAAGAAAAACTTTCAGGAATTTATCTTTCAGAAAATGTTGGAAGATATTATGTTTATGGGGACCTGATGACACAACTTCTTGGATTTTCCTCTGTCGATAATGTCGGGCAAGCAGGACTTGAAGCATATCTTAATGATTTTTTGGTTGGAATTGATGGATATAGTTATGTTCAGAGTGATTTGCAAGGCAAGGAGATTGGAGGAAGTTTACGCTATTATGTAAACGGAATTGCTGGTGATGATGTAACTTTGACAGCAAATAGCAAAATTCAAATTTTGCTTGAGAAAATCTTGTTTGGGGCATACACAGAACAAAAGGCAAAAAGCGTAACAGGAATTGTTATGAACCCTAAAACAAGTGAGGTTTTGGCAATTTCATCAAAACCAAGTTTTGACTTAAACAATGTGCCGAGAAACGATTTGTCAACACTTTTTGAACAATCAAAAATGAAAGCGGTTACAGACACTTATGAACCTGGTTCAACATTTAAAATTTTAACGGTTGCCGCTGCACTTGAAGAAGGTTTGACAAATTTAAATGACAGATTCTATTGCCCGGGGTTTCGCATTGTTGACGGGCAACGAATCAAGTGTTGGAGAACAATTGGACACGGAAGTCAGACCTTGACAGAAGCATTTGCAAATTCGTGCAACTGTTGTTTTATGGATTTAGCATTAAGACTTGGCGTTGACAAGTTTTATGAATATATGCAGAAGTTCGGGCTTGGCAAAAAAACAGGGATTACGATTAAAGGCGAAAGCGGTGGGATTGTAATGCCAAAAAGTCAAGTCAAGACAGTTGACCTTGCAAGAATGGGATTTGGGCACGCCATTGCTGTTACTCCAATTCAACTGCTTTCATCTGTTGCTGGAATTGTAAATGGTGGAGTTTGGAGAACTCCAACAGTGATAGAGAAAATTGTTGATGTTGCAGGAAATGTAACATTTATGCCACAAACAGAAAGCAAAAGAGTTCTTTCTCAAAAGACAAGTCAAGTTGTAAACTTTCTGCTTGAAAAGGCAGAGAACAAGCAGGGGGATTTTTCATTCGTTGAAGGATATAATGTCGGAGGAAAAACGGGTGTCTTGCCCATTTAAGACGAGATAAAAAATAAGAGTTTGATGTCAAAATCAAGCTCTTTTTTTTATGTTTAATCTAAAACAATATATTTTATGGATTTTTATGTTATAATAAAGTTGGAGTAAGTAAATGGAGAACAACAAACAAAGAGTATATTTTGTTATAGACATGAAATCCTTTTTTGCTTCTGTTGAATGTGCAGAGAGAGGATTAGACCCTATGACAACAAAACTTGTAGTGGCTGATGAAAGTAGAACAGATAAAACAATTTGTTTGGCTGTTTCGCCAGCACTAAAAGCATTAGGAATAAAAAATAGGTGCAGACTTTTTGAAACCCCTAAAACAATAGATTTCATAATTGCACCACCTAGAATGAAAAAATATATCGAATACGCTGCTAACATATATGGACTTTACTTAAAGTATATGTCAAAAGATGATATTCACGTTTATTCGATTGATGAATGTATATTAGATGTAACTGATTATTTAAAGATGTATAAAATAAGAGCAAAAGATTTTGCCCAAAAGTTGATGAAGGAAATTTACGATAACTTTCACATTCCATCAAGTGCTGGAATTGGAACAAATATGTATTTGGCTAAAATTGCTCTTGATATTACAGCAAAACACGCACCGGATAGAATAGGTTGGCTTGATGAAAATAAATATATAAAAACGCTTTGGAACCATAAACCATTATCTGACTTTTGGCAGATATCAACAGGAACAATTGATAGATTAGCAAAATATGGTATTCACGATATGGAAGGCATTGCCAAGTTTAATGAAGATTATTTATATAAGGAATTTGGCGTTAATGCTGAATTACTGATTGACCATGCGTGGGGTAGAGAACCTTGTTTGATGTCTGACATTAAATCATACAAAACAAAATCAAAATCTATTTCTTCATCACAAATATTGCCATGTAATTACGAATATAAAGACGCAAAGATTGTAATGAGAGAGATGGTTCAAAATGGTTGCTACGATTTGGCTAGACAGCACTATTCAACGAATTTAATTCATTTATTTGTTGGTTACGGAGATGATAAGTCAATAGCAAAGGGAACAACAAGAATGAATGTTACGACTAATTTATATGCGATTATAGGGGAATACACAGACAAATTATTTGATAAAATTGTTGATAAGCAAAAACCAATTAGAAAAATAGGATATGACTTTGCCGAACTTGTTTCAGATGAAAGGGAACAATATGATTTTTTCACAGATTATAATAAAGTCGCAAAAGAAAAAAAGTTGGTTGATAGTGTTTTAAATCTACAAGATAGATATGGTAAAAATTCAATCTTGAAAGGCATTGACTTGAACGAAAAGGCTACACAAATCGAAAGGAATAAGTCAATAGGAGGTCATAAGAGTGGAGAGAGCTAAAATGCCGAGAGGTGATAGAGCAAGACAGTTTGCACCTTTTGACGCTTTGAAAGGCTTGCAACAAGCATTGAGATTAAAAGAATACGAGCATGATAGAATTGAAAAAGGCGACATAACAGAAGAAAAAATAGAAGAAATATCAAAGACACTCAATGACCTAGAAAAAGGTGATGATGTTGAAGTAACTTACTTTTGTGATGGATATTATAAGACCCTTAAAGGGAAGTCAAATGTAGATGTTTACGAGCAAAAATTGATTGTTGATGGAACGATAATTTTATTTGATGATATTACTGAATTAACTAAAATTTAAAATTGATAGGGGCAATTCTAAATACAATATAATATATGTTTATAAAGAATAACTTATACAATTTTTTTTAAGCATTAGGTAATACCTACATAAATGTGTTACAATAATAATCAATAGGAGATAACTATGGAAGAAACGCAAACACAAAAAATAAAAGCGCTATATGTTCTAAAAATTTTAAAGGAATGTTCTGATGACAAACACCCAATAACACAAGGTGAAATTTGTGAGAAATTAAAGAAGTATGGCATTGTTTGTGATAGAAAAACAGTATCAAGATGTATTGATGGATTGATTGATTTTGGATATGATATCGTTAGAATTCTTGGTGGTGGTTGCTATTACATTGATGATACATTTGATGATAGTGAAATAGCGTTTTTGGTTGACTGCGTTTATTCTTCGCCAGCAATTTCACAGAAACAAGCGGAATCAATTATAACTAGGCTAACTGCAAATATAAGTAATGAAAACAAAAAGAAATTCAAAAACATTTTCAAAGCTAGTGAAATGATTAGAACTGAAAACAGACAAGTTTTCTATAATATTGATAAAATCAATGAGGCAATTTTGACAAATAAACAAATTGCTTTTAACTATAATACATATAGTAAAGATAAAAAATTACGACCTAGAAAACAAGAAAAATACATTATCAATCCATATTTTACAATCAATAGTAAAGGTAAATATTTCCTTGTATGTAATAAAGATAACTATGACAATATTTCAAATTATCGTATAGATTATATGACTTACATAGATATATTGGACACTCCAAGAAAGGATATTTCCTTGGTTAAAGATGGCTCGCAAGTTTTCAGTCCTACTAAATATGCAAATGAGCATATTTATATGTTTGCAGGGGAATCTAAAAACTTTATATTAAAACTATATAATGAAAGAGTAGTTGGAGATATTGTTGACTGGTTTGGAAAAAGTGTTAAAATCTTTGAACAAGATGGTAATACTCTTGCAGAAGTAAAAACAAATGAAAACGCAATGATATATTGGGCACTTCAATATGGGGAAGATGTAGAAATAATAGAACCTTTGGAAACGAGAGAAAAAATAAAAAACATCTTGAAGGATATGGTAAAAAAATATGAATAAAACAAAAAGGCAGATGATTTCATCTGTCTTTTTTTAAAACTCTAAACATACAATTTCTATATTCTTTGGTATGTTAGTCAGTAATTTTTTAACTTGTTTAGTTTCACAAAAAATTGTTTCAAGGTTAGGACAATTTTTGAAAGCATTGCTTCCGATTGTTGTAATTGAACTTGGTAAAACTAGGTCATGGACATACTTACAATCAAGAAGTGCATTGTCTGTTATTTCTGTAACACCTTGTGGGATAGAGTAACTATTTTCTCTTGGTGTATCCTTAACTTTTAAAAGGATTGTTCCGTTAATATCGAATAAAGATTTATCGTAATCAATTTCATTTGATGTGTTCTCATCTGTTTTTTCAGTTATAACTGTATCTTCTTCTTCATAATCAAAGATATCGTCTTGTGGAATATTTTTGACAATTTCCGTTGGTTGCTCGATATCTAGTTTATCTTTTTTATCAATAACAGGTGTTTCTTTTGTTTCAGTGATAGGTTTTTCTTTTATTAAAGCAAATTTTTCAGGAAATTCTTCAAAGTTTGCATTGACTTGTCTTGTTAGACTTAAAATCTGTGAACGATTTTCAATCGTAAAAGGTAATGTGGTTGAATAATACCCAAACTTTACATAGACATTTCCTTTTGATGAACTCGTAAGCCAATATCTAAGGTGTTCTTTTCCAATTAAACCAACTCCAACAAGGCCTTTCCAAATACTTATTTCCAGTTCAACACAATATTTGAGAGAAATATTATACATTTCATCAAATAGATTGCTTTGTGCTTGTGTTAAGCCTATTTTAGTGTCTGGAAATGTTTTTACAATAGGTTCTTCGACAATAGGCTTTGGCTTAGTTTCTTCTGATAAAACTGTTGGTTTTTCTGTTTTTATTGCTTTCTTTGGAGTAGGGGTTTCAATAATTTCCATAGGAGCAACGGTGTAATCTATCATTTTAAAAGAATAATCATCATCAAAACGAATTGTTAATAGATGACTATTTTTATTGACTTGTTTTATTTGTCCTAATCCAAATTTTTTATGTTTAACAATCATTCCAACTTGGTATTCTTGTTCTTTAACAACAGGTTTTTGCTCAATCGTTTTTTTAGTTGATATAGTTTTTATGTTTGTTGTAGATACGACTTCATTTTTAACTTTTGCGGCTTTATGTTGTTGAGATGATTTAACAGGTGTTGTTATCTTAATTTTTTCGTTTGCTTCGTATGTTTTCAATGCTATAAGATAATTTTGGTATTTTCTTTCAATTTCAGGATTATAAGGTGGTGGAAGAGGTTTTTGACTTTTTTTTATTGCTACATTTGTTCCGTAGCCAGCACCAGCACCAATTAAAATAAGGAAAAATGCAACTCCCGGAACTGATGACGCAAGTAATAATGCTATTACGGTTATTACACCAAAAATAGTCCAGCCAACTTTTTTGCTGTTTTCTTCAAGTTCTTGCTAATACACTACAAGTATGTTTTGATGCAGGGGCTAAAAAGATTTTACTTCCAATGTCATCTGCAAGTGATATTTCATCAGTTCCTAGTGACTTATTCTCAAAATTTAATATTTCATTTTATAATGATCCTGAAGATGCAGTATTCAAAGCATTAGGAATAGAATAGGAGGAAACTATGGGATTATTTAGTAGTTCAAGTGATGATAATTTCAAAATTGGAGATAGAGTAAGAGTTAAATATAGAGGTCAAGAAGGATACATTATTGATAAGAATGGAAGTCTTTATATGGTATCAATAAATAACGGACAAATAGTTGACTCTTATGAGGCAAGTGATTTAGAAAAATGTTGGTAGATGTTAACAATATAAGTAATCTTGTTAACAAGTTAAAGAAAAAAATTAGGAGTGATAAACTATGGCAACATCAAAAGAATATAAAGAATTTATATTAGAACAGTTAGGTTTATTAGATAATATAACTTGCAAAGCTATGATGGGTGAGTTCTTATTATATTATAATAATGTTTTATTTGGTGGAATCTATGATAACAGATTACTTGTAAAAATAGTTGATACCAATAAGAAATATAATATGCAAGAACAAATCCCTTATGAAAGTGCAAAGCCAATGTATTTAGTCGATGATGTTGATAATAAAGAATTATTAAAAGAGATAGTAATTGAAACTAGCAAGGGATTGCCAAACAAAAAATAGTAATTTGTAGAGGAGATATTTATGGAAGATAAACAAGTATTATTTAATAATATAGATAAAGTTCACACTACCGAAATGGGTATTGATAGAATTAAGAAAAATCTTAAATTAGATACTGATGATGTTGTTGAGTAT
>JAGBBH010000100.1 GCA_017938505.1 Clostridia bacterium
ACAAGTTTATTGTTCCTGAGTTGCGTGAACTTTATGACAATGATGACACTTTGAGAAAAGTCGCTGACATTGCAATTAAACTTGAGGGTGCTCCGAGAAATACCTCTCAACATGCTTGTGGGGTTTTGATTGCTCCGGAAGCGGTTTCAACATTTGTTCCGGTTGCGGTTTCCGAAGGTCAAAGAGTAACGCAATATAATATGATTGAACTTGAACATATGGGACTTCTAAAAATGGACTTCCTTGGTTTGAGAACTTTGACTGACATTAAGAAGGCGTGTGATTATATTTATGAGAATCACGGGGTTAAGATTGACTTCTATAATATGGAATATAATGACCCTAAAGTGTTTGAAATGCTTGCCAATGGTGAAACTGATGCTGTTTTCCAACTTGAAAGTGGTGGATTTAAGAAGTTTATGAAAGAACTTAAACCAACTTGTTTGGAAGATATTATTGCAGGCGTTTCACTCTATAGACCGGGACCTATGGACTCTATTCCAAAGTTTGTAAAAAACAAGATGAATCCTGACGAGATTGTTTATGATGACGAGTGTTTGGTTGACATTCTAGATGTAACTTATGGCTGTATTGTTTATCAAGAACAAGTTATGAAAATTGTTCAGGTTATGGCAGGATACAGCATGGGACAAGCCGACAACATCCGAAGAATTATGGGTAAGAAGCAAGTCGAAAAGATTGATAAAGAAAGAGAAAAATTTATCAATGGTTGGGAAGACCCAGAAGGCAAAAAGTCCATACCTGGGGCAATTAAGCTTGGGCACGACCCAAATGTCGCAGACAAAATCTTCAACGAAATGAAGGAATTTGCAAAATATGCCTTCAACAAATCGCACGCTGCTGCATACGCACATGTTACATATCAAACCGCATATTTGAAGTGCTATTATGAAACAGAATTTATTACAGCAATTTTGAATGACAGAATTACAAATGCTGATGACATAAAGAAATATGTATCCTTTGCGACAAGCGAGGGCATTGAAGTTCTGCCTCCCCATGTTAACAAAAGTGGATCTTATTTCAAAACGGAAGACAATAAAATTCGTTTTGGTCTTGGCGGTTTGAAACATGTGGGAACAGCACTTACTGACGCAATCATTGAAGAAAGAGAAAAGAATGGAGAATTCAAGAGTTTTGAAGATTTTGTAACAAGAGCTGTCGGCATTGGTGCAAACAAAAAGGCCATTGAGTGTTTAATTTTGAGTGGTGGTTGCGATTGTTTTGGCTATTTAAGGTCGCAATATATGGCAGTGTATGAAAAGATTGTTGAAAGAGCTATTAAAGACAAAAAGAGCAATCAGTTGGGACAAATGTCTTTCTTTGGTGAAGACAAGTTGCAAGATGTTGTAGATTATCCGGACATAAAAGAATTCAGCAAAAAAGAAATGTTGAAAAACGAAAGAGAAATCATTGGTGTTTATATGTCGGGACACCCTCTGCAGGATTATGTTAAGCGGTTTGAAAGTTACAACTTTTCATCAGATATGCTTTTGCAAGATGAAGAAGAACAACATTTTGAAGAGGGCGTTGAAGAATTTGATGATGACATTTCGGAAAACACAGGTTTGCAAGATGGACAAACTTTTGTCTGTGGAGGCATTATCACAGAATCGTCAAAAAAGAGGACGAAAGCAGGAAAGGATTTTGGAATTATCAAACTTGAAGACTTGAAAGGGACTATGGAACTTGTGTTCTATTCCAATGCATACACAAAATATAAACACCTGCTTGAAGAAGACAATTTAGTTACGATTAAAGGCAAGATAAATATGAGAGATGGTTCTCCATCGCTTGTTGGAGATGTTGTTATATTGTGGCAGGAGGAAGAAAGTGTTGGTACAAAATCAAAACCTAAAAACCGTTTGTGTTTGAGGTTTGACACGAAAAATCCGGACATTCACAGCAAAGTTAAAAAGTCCATAATGTCTTATCCGGGCGATGTTCCGGTTGTAGTAAAATGCAGCTCGTCAGGACAGGTTTTTAATTTCCCTGTAACGGTTAGAATTAACAACTACCTTATAAACGAATTAAGTGGAATTATAGGAAATGAAAACATTGTTGTTCAATAGAAAATAAAATGATTAGGAAATGTTTATGAAAATTTTAATTTTATCAAGTGGTGGAGATGCCCCAGGAATGAACAGGTTTATTTGGGAATTATATAAAAAATTTCCAAATCAAACATATTTTGCCTATGCTGGATTTACAGGACTTGTAAACGGGCAAATTTTTCCGCTTAAAGAGGTTGTAAGAAAAGAGTTGAAAGACGAAGCGGGAACAGTTATAAAGTCTTCGCGTTGTCCAGAATTTAAGGAAGAAGAAGTTTTTAAACTTGGTCTTGAAAACGCAAAAAATTTTGATGTTGTTGTAATTTTAGGTGGAAACGGTTCGGAAAAAGGTGCAAAACAACTTTTTGAGAATGGGGTTAACACAATTTTTGTTCCAGCAACAATTGATAATGATGTAAACGATTGTAGTTATAGCATTGGATTTTCAACTGCTGTCAAAGAGGCCGTTTATGCGGTTGAAAATTCAATAAAAAGCATTGAGGCCTTTAACAATTCTTGTTTGTTTGAGGTTATGGGCAGAGATGATGATAGCATCTGCAAGGAAGTTTCAAAGATTGTTGGTGCAGATTATGCGGTTATTAACAAGAAAACTTTAGACTTTGATGAACTAAAAAATGTTGTTTTGAAAAAGTTTATCAAATCTCAAAGTGCTTGCATCATTGTCAGGGAAAACATAATGAACATTGAAAAGATTGCAAAGAAACTTAACGATTCTCTTGAAATGGACATTGTAAAAACTCACATTGTTGGAAGAACTCAAAGAGGAGGAAAACCTACAAAAGAGGAACTTTTGATGGCAACAAAATTTGCAAAAGAAACAGCATTGTGTATCAAGACAAAGGTTTTTGGTGTGCGAATTTTGGCAGATGAGAACAAGGAAATTGTTGTAAAAGAATTTGCTTAAAAAGAAAAAATAAATATAAAAAAATTAAAATAAATCAAATTTTTAATAAAAAACCATTTTTTTAATGGTTTTTTTTGTATTTTTAATTTTTTATCAATTTTATATATTAATTTTTTAAATTAAAAAGATACAAATATATTTTTTACATATTGCTTAATAAAATTTTGCAATAAGTAAGTTTTATTAATGATGAAAAAGTTTGTGAAGATGTTTCATAATTTTCTGCAATTAAATCTGACAAAAATTTGTCTGTTTGGTTGAGTTGATTTGCTATGGTTGTTAAATCTTCAGAAAGGTTGTCAGACTTAAAGAATGTTTCAAAGTTTGTCTTTGTGGCAATAAAGTTTGAATAAATTGTATTGCAATCGAGTTTTGCTTTTGTTTTGTCAATCACGCTTGTGTCTAAACTTATTGCGACATCATACAGACAGTTATAAAGTTCGTTGTTTATTTTAAAGCATTTTTGCAAGATTTCTTTTTCTTGGTTTTCAAAATTTCCTTCAATTGAACATTGAGAAACTTCAATTTCTAAAATTTTACTTTCATAGTTATTTAGTTTTAAGTTGTTTTTAACAAGTTCTGCGTCGTTGACATTGTTATATATGCTTGTGATTATGTGATAGATGTTGTCTTGTTTAAAAAGATGTCCTGCACCATTTGAGGATTGCAAATTTTTTATGAAAGGAAGCAAATCTTCCCTTTTGTCTGACTCATAAAGAGAAAGGGCGTAAAAAGTTGTAGTTTCGCAAGAGATTTGACTTGTTGTTTGAAAAAGTCTAGATGACAGAATTACGGAAGAAAGAAAATAGCCACTTGAAATGCAAGTGCATAGCATTATGGCAATGAAAATAAGAGAAAAGAAAGAAAATTTTTTCATATTCTAATATATTTGTAAAAAAGATTCACTATGACAAAAATTTTGTGAAAGAATTTTGTTTATTTGTTAAATTTGTTTTTATTTTTGATGCTTGTTTGATATAATCTTTTTATGGGAAATTTGTTTAATTTTTTAAAGAAAAAACCAAAAATTGGCATTGCTTTTGGTGGGGGTGCGACAAGAGGTTTGTCGCATATTGGTGTTATTAAGGCTTTTGAAGAATTTGGAATTGAGTTCGACTATGTTTGCGGAACAAGTGTTGGCAGTTTGATTGGTGCGGCTTATGCAAATGGGTTGGGGTCAAAAGACCTTTATGATGTTGCAAAAAAGTTGAAGGTTAAGGACATTCGCACAAGCAAATTGTTTTTTATTCCCTCAAAAACAGATGGAATTGAAAAGTTGTTGGTTGATTTGTTTGGCGACATCAATATTGAAGATTTGAAAAAGCCATTTTCAGCTGTTGCCGTTGACATAAAAACAACAAAAGAGGTTTGTATAAGCCACGGAAATCTGGCAAAAGCTGTTGCGGGCAGTTGTTGTGTTCCTGGTGTTTTTCAACCAGTAGAATTTGGCGACAGGTTGCTTTGTGATGGTGGATTGCAAAATACAATCCCTGCAAATGTTCCAAGATACTTCGATTGTGATTATGTGATTGCGGTGGACTGCAACAGCACGAGAACTTATGGAACTGACAGCACCAAACTTCTTGATGTGCTGGGTTGTGCAATTAGAGTGCTTATGAAAAGTAATGCGGTCAAAGGATATGTATGCGCTGATGTTACAATTGCAACAGACAACAAGAGATTTAAATCAACAAAACTTGACGGACTTGATGAAATGGTTGAGGCTGGTTATAAAAGTGCAATTGATTTGATGCCAGAAATAATTAAAATTTTCAATGGAAAAGCAAAGAAAAAGAAACTTAAAGATTTTGACAAAGGCGAAATAGAGTTTATTTAAATGAAAAATGCAAAGATAAAACATTTCAATATATCAAAAAATGTCATAATTAAGACATTTTTTCTTGTGTTGTTGCTTGTTGTCTTTGCGTTTTTTCTTGTAAATCACAATGCAATCAATTTTTGGTATAATGGTTTTTCAGATATTTTTTCGTCAGAAATTCAAACATACTTTTTTGATGTTGGTCAAGCAAATGCCTCACTGATTATTTTTCCGAATGGGCAGTCGATGATAATTGACACTGGAAGCAAAGAAACTCAAGATGAGTTCGCCAGGGAACTTTCTTTTATTCTTTCAAAGAATGGTGTTGAGGAAATTGATTTTTTGATTCTAACACACTCCGATGAGGACCATATTGGAGGAACAGTCGCATTGTTGAAAGCGTTTCAAGTTAACAACAACTTGCGACCAAAAATTATGTCGGTCAGCGAACGGGAAGTCGAAAATACATACGGATACAAAACTGTTGAAACGCAAATATATTCGCAAGTGATTACGCAAATATATCAAGAACCAAATGCAAGAGTGGAGTTCGTTGAGGATAAAGTTTTTGCATTTGGCAATCAAACATCACTTCAAATTTTTGCTGGAGAAAAAGAGGTTTATTCTCAAACAAATTCATATAGCCCATTTGTTTATTTGCAACATAGAGAAACTTCGGTACTGTTTACCGGCGATGCAACAATTGAAAGAGAAACTGAATTCATTGAAAGTCTTGAAAAGCAGTCAAGGGAGTTAGATGTTGATTTCTTGCAAGTTGCGCATCACGGCTCGAAATATAACACTTCACAGGAGTTTTTAGATGCGATAAAACCAAATGTTGCCATTGTATGTGCTGGAGATGAAGGCTATCCAAATGAAGAAGTGTTGAAACGGCTTGAGAATGTAAAAATTGAAGAAGTATATGTTACAAAGGTTGTTGGTCTTGTTGGTTTGGGAATTGATGAAAAAGTTGTTATAAAAATAAAAACGACATCTGTCGATTTGCCTTTTGTTTTCGTTGCTTTAAGTTGTGTTTGCTTGTGTTGGCTAAATTTTATCTCAACAAGAACAAATCGATGGAAAAAATTGTGAATTTTTGTGAGAAGAATAAAATATGCCAAGTGATATTTTGCAAAAAGTTGAAAAAAGATTTTTGTTTAGATATATAAAAAAAGTTTGTAATAAAATAACTTTGTGATAAAATAAGAATATGAAAGTGCAAAGTTTCAATAAGATTATCATAGTTTCCCTTTGTGATAAGCACTCAAAAAAGATATCAAAATTGTTATCTGAAAAATTGGGTGTGATTTTTTGCGATGCAAAAGAACTTATGGAATATGAACTTATTGACAGAAAGGCAATGGAACAGTTGTGTTCCACGGAATATTTGCAAGCGGCTGAAAAAAGAGTTATTAAGCATATTTCTTCATTTGAAAATATTGTGGTTTACATTTCCTATGACTATTTTGCTCATCACTATGAACTTTTGAAAGAAAAAGCGTTGACAATTTTTCTTTCTTTTTCAAGAGCCTTTGCAAAAGAAAACTCTGATGCTTTGAGCATTATTTCTTTTCAAAGCAGAACAAAAAGGTTGGAAGAGTTGGCAGATTTGTCTGTAAACATTAAAAAAACAGAAGAAGAATTTGTTTGTAACAAAATTATTGACCAAATTGGAGGGTTGTTATGAAATTGACTGAAAAGGCGTTAAACTATTTAAAATCATTGTCTGCGGAAACAATTACTAACGCAAAATCAGGACACTTGGGAGTGTCTTTGGGGGCTTCTGCCATTTTGTTTGCACTTTTTAAAGACCACTATAATTTTGATGTGTCTGACACAGACTTTTTAAATCGTGATAGATTTGTTTTGTCTGCTGGACACGCAAGTGCACTTTATTATAGTTTGCTTTCTATGTTTGGTTTTGATGTAAGTTTGCAAGATTTAAAAGATTTTAGAAAACTTGGTTCAAAGACTCCTGGCCACCCAGAATATGGCGTAACTGAAGGTGTTGAAACTTCGACAGGTCCACTTGGACAAGGCGTCGCAAATGCGGTTGGAATGGCAATTGCAGAAAGCGTTATGGAGGAGAGGTTTAACACTGTTGGGTTCGACATAATCAACAATTATACCTACTGTTTTGTTGGTGACGGTTGTTTGATGGAAGGCGTTGCACAAGAGGCGGCAAGCTTGGCTGGAAATTTGAAACTTAACAAATTGATTTTGCTCTATGACAGCAACGAGGTTACAATCAATGGTGCGCTAAATTTGGCAAACAGAGAAAATGTTGCAAAAAAGTTCGCCGCAATGGGTTGGAATGTCATTAAGGTTGCAAAAGGAAACAGTTATTGGTGGTGTTCAAACGCAATTGCAAGAGCAAAAAAGAGCAAGAAACCAACGATTATCATTTTCAAGACAACAATTGGAATTGGAACACAAAAAGAAGGAACTTCAGCAGTTCATTCTGCAGTGTTGTCCAAAGAAGAACTTGCGGTGTTTAAAGAAAATTTAAAGGTTAAAGAAAGTTTTTATATTCCTAGTGATGTTAGAGAACTTTGTATGGCAAGCACGCGAAGAGGAAAACTCAATCACGAAAAATGGAATCAAAATTTGGCAATGTATTCAAGCACTCACCCAGAACTCTATAAGTCATTGTTGGCATTTTTTGACCGCAAAAAAATCAATTTTGACAGGATTTTGAAGAACATTTCTAAATATGCAGGGCAAAGCACAAGAAAACTCAATCATTATGCGTTAAATGAACTTGCTTATCAATGCCCCCAACTCATTGGAGGAACGGCTGACCTTGCTCCATCGACTATGGCATATATAGCAAATGCTGGAAACTTTTCTTCTGGAAACAAAAGAGGTAAAAATTTGCAATTTGGTGTCAGAGAGCACGCAATGAGTGCTGTTTGCAATGGCATTGCTCTTTATGAAGATTTTATAACATTTGATTCTACATTTATGGCATTTTCAAATTATGCAATGCCAGCAATCAGAATGAGAAGTATGATGAAAGTTCCTGTAATGTCATTTTTCTCACACGATTCTTTAGCGGTTGGACAAGATGGTCCAACACATCAACCAATTGAACAAATTGGGCAATTGCGAGCAATTGTTGGAAACACTGTTTTCAGACCTTGTGATTGTAACGAACTTGTTGCTGGCTATAGTGTTTGCATTAAGGGTTACAAACCTGTAACTTTTGCATTGTCGAGGCAAGACATTGCTCAAGTTGAAGGAACATCTTTTGAAGGTGCAATGCTTGGCGGATATTTGCTTGAAAACACAAGTGCAAAACCAGAAGTTGTATTGGTTGCAAGTGGTTCAGAAGTTCCTTTGGCGGTAGCGGTTGCAAAGGAATTGAGAAAAAAACACGAAGTAAATGTCGTTTCAATGCCATCAATTGAAGTTTTTGAAGAGCAATCGGCGGCATATAAAAATAAAATAATAAGCAAAGAAGCAAGACTTGTTTTGTCAATTGAAGCGAGCAACGACACTAAGTGGTTTAAAGTTTTGGGTGCTCGTGGAGAAGTCGTGTCTGTTCCAACATATATGGGAAGTGGAAATGGCGAAGAGGTGTTGGCAAATGCTGGTTATTCGGTTAAGAATTTGACAAAATTGGTTGAGGCGAAACTTAAGCAACAAAAATAGACAACAAAAGACAAAGTTTTCATATTAAAAATTTTCAGCATAAAACCTCGGACAGTATAATAGATATTGTTTGAGGGGTTTTATGTTAAAGAAAAAAAGTATTGTTTTAAGTGATGTTGTTGAAGGTGGAAATAAAAAGGCTGTTTTGTCTTTAAATCAAGATGAAACGGGCGTTTTTGGGACAATAAGACTATATAATTTTTCAGGCGAATTAAATGGAATTTCTTCGCTTGGATTTAATGTTGACAGAAAAATTTATAAAGCGGGGTTGACTTTTAAGTCATATATGCTTTATGAATTTTTTATTGACCTAAAAGAGATTCCAAACAAATTTTCGTGTGCAGTTGTAAATTTTCAAAATGCAATTCCAAAACCAATTCTTTATGGTTCAAGCGAAGGTTCTGCTGATGATATTTATGGCACGATAATTTCTGCTATTTCTGAAGATAATTCAATTAAAAACACGAAAAGAATTTTAGATGAACACGAAGTAGATTTCTTGCAAGACGACAAAGTTGAAGTTGAAAAAGAAATTGACGACTGTATGTGTAAAACTTGTCAAGATTGTTCTAACTGCATTTACAAAAAATATTTTTATGAAAATCAACAACGAGCTCAAATGCAAGAAAATGAGAATAGTTTTGAAATTCTTGCAACAAAAGAAGACAAAGAACTTGAAATGCGACAACAAGTAGATGAGAACAAAAGCGAAGAAAAAAAAGAGGTTGACATTTTTGTAAACAGACTTAAACCTCAAATTGACAAGTTGTTTGAAGACAATCCTGCAGACGATACATTGCAAAACCTAATTCCCTGTTCAAAGTGGGTAAAAATTGACTATGAAGACGATGGGGATTTTTATGTTTTTGGACTTATGTTTGATGAAAAAGAAAACATAAAATATGTTTGTTACGGAGTTCCTGCAGTTTATGAAGAAGAAGCACCAAAGGAACTTGCCGGTTTTCCAATTTGGCTTCCACTTGACAAGGAAAATTCACAAGGGTTTGGTTATTGGTTGACATATCAAGATGCAATAACGGGTGAACCAATTAAAGCGGTTTTGGATTGAGGTTGTAAATGAGAATCTTTTCTTGGCTTGTTTTAGCAATGATTTTTTTTGTGTTGCTTGCAATGGTGTATTATTTGCTGGTGGGCAAAATTATTTTCCATTTTACTCTTTCCAGAAAAAGCATACAAGATAGAATTATGAAGAAACAATTTGCAAAAATGATTGAACAACACAAAATTGATTTATGTTGGTGGAAAACTGTAAAGTTTAAAGAGTTGTCAATCAAAAGTTTTGATGGGCTTTCTTTAGTTGGGCATTATGTTGACAGGAATTCAACCAAAACGGCAGTGGTTGTTCATGGGTTTGGAGGTGATTATAGAGAAACGCAACCGTATTGCAAACTGTTTTATGATAAAAATTTCAATGTTTTAACAATTGTAAATCGTGCACATGGGAAAAGCGAAGGCTCTTGCATTGGACTTGGCTGGTTGGAAAGAAAGGATTTGTTAGGTTGGATAGATTATCTTGTAAAGATAAATCCCCAAAACAACATAGTCCTTTTTGGAGTGTCAATGGGAGCAACAGCGGTTTGTTCTCTTGCAGGCGAGAAACTGCCTCCAAATGTTGTTGGATTGATTTCTGATTGCGCTTTTGCAAATGCAGATAGACAAATAAGTTCAATGATAAAAAAAATCAAATTTGGAAAAACCGTCTTAAAAAAACATTTATATAGTTATGTAAAGCGATTTTATGATTTTGACATAATTCAAGTAGATGCAATGAGTCAAGTTAAAAAAACAAAAATTCCAATTTTGTATATTCACGCAGAAAAAGATGCTCTTGTGCCAGTTGATAATGTTTACAGTCTATATGAGGCAACTCCGCAAAATCTGAGAGAAAAATTTGTTGTGGTGGGGTGTGGGCATTGTTTGTGTTATGCGACAGCGGGGGTGGAATATGAAAAACGAATTTCTGACTTTTTAAGAAAAAGAACAATTATAAAATAAAAAAACTGCAAATATCTTGCAGTTTTCTTTTTTAAAACAAATTGACCTTTGCTTCGATTTTTTCAATATAACAACTTGCGTTTGTGTCAATTGTTGCAATTTTGTGGGTTCCAGAAGTTAAAAATGTTATAGATCGTGCGGTTTGGAATTCCATTTCACATTTGCCAGTAGTGCTGTGAAATAGGACTGGCATAGAATAATAAACAAGACCTGTTTTTGCAATTATGAGCATTGTGTGAAAACCGTTTGTTTTGTTTGTTATGTTATAAATAAAGTGTTCTCTGCAATCTCCGCAGACATAAGTGAATTTTACCCAATTATATGGCATAAAGTCGGGCATATTTGCAATGTTGCCAGAACCCCCTTTTATGCCTGAGGAAAGACCCAAGTTGACAGAGGCATCTGTGCTATTTTTGTCATAAAAAGTTATCCAATTTTGTGTTGGGTCTGCAGTTCCTGTTGAAGGGGGCGTGTTTCCGCTTTCTCCGTCTGAAGAGTGTAGGTTCTCAAGTTCAATAACTTTGTTTTCAATGCTCTCAATTTTTGTTTCAGAGGAAGAAACTCGGTTGCTGACAGATGTAATATTTTCCTGTGTAGCATTGAGTGTATTTTCAAGACTGCTTATGTTGTTTTCCGTTGTGGTGAGATTTGTGTTTATGGTGTTGAGATTGCTTTCTATGGAAGAAATTTTGGTGTTAATGGTTCCAATATTTCCTTCAACTGAGGAAAGGGTGTTTTCGACAGTTTCAACTTTTGCTTGGGTTGATGAGAGGTTGTCTTCTAATGTTGGGAAGTCGGACTGCAATTGGTTTAACTGTTCCTTCATTGTTGCAATTTGTTGTTTTATGCTGTCAATTTCAGTTTGTGATGTTGTCAATCCAGCGTCTAGGTTTGAAACTTTGTTGTCCAAACTTTCCATTTTTGAAGTTGTTTGAGAACTTGTTGTTTGAAGTTCGGCCACTTTGTTTTCTAAGGTTGTCAATGATTTTTCAATTTCAGAGAGGTCTGTTGGTGTGTTTGTTGAACCAGAAGAAAAATCGGCAAGCAATTTTTTCAAGTCTTCGACTTCTGATTTCATAATGTTTAATTCTTTTTCGTTCATAAAAAAACTCCTTTTCGCTTAGAGTTTAAGCGTAAAAGAAGTTTATTTCAAGATTATGTGCCAACTTTTTTAAGTTTGATTTTTCTTCTTTTCATAAAGAAAAGTGCGGTCAGCAAGCTAATAAGCGCTAAAATAAGAGTTAGACAAATGATAATCAGTGGGTTGATTCCATTTGGATTTATGTCGTCAGTTTTTAGGTAATCATAATGAACTTCGTTGTTGTGAATGTAGCAGATGGCGGTAAATTCGCTGTCTTTATCAAATCCTTCATATAGAAAAATTTCAGTGTTTTTTGCCAATGAAATTTCTTTTTGAATGAAAGATGTTTCTGTTTTTTCAAAAACAAAGCACTCCTTATTTGTTTTTGCGTTGAATGTTGGAATGTTTGAAATTGTGTCAGTTTCAAGACAAACCAATTCACAAAGAACAAAGCCAATGCATTGTTCAGGTGCGACAATTTTGTAGAATTTAAAAGAACCTCCATCATATTCTTTTGCGACATTGCTGTCAAGTTCAAGTTCTATTTTGTCATCAAGTTTGAGTGTGGCGACAATTTCTGAATTTAAATCGCAATCAGAAAAAACAGATGCATAATTTGCATTTATTTTATATTTTGGAGTGTCTTGTGCAAAGACTTTTGCGGGTGTGGCAAAAAATGAAATTGCAAAAAACACAAAACAAAAAAACAATATAATTCTTTTCATATAAAAATTTAACACTATTTTCAAAAAAAAGTCAATGTTTTTTCATTTGAAATGAATTTTCTATTAAAAAGATGTTGTGTTTGTCCTATTTTTGTTTGTTGATTAATAAAATGTTTTTGGGGAGATATATGTTTTTAACGGTAAAAAGAAAGTGGATAATTATATTATTATGTTTAGTTGTTTTGTTTGTGGGGGGTGGTGTTTTTTTTAAAGTGCAATCGACAACAGCAAAACCAAATTTGCAAAAAACAATTGTAATTGATGCTGGGCACGGTGGCAAAGATGGTGGTGCGGTTGGCAAACAAACTGGAATAACGGAGAGTGCGCTGAATTTGGAATATTCTCTTTATTTAAAGGAATTGTTTGAACAGTTTGGATTTAAAGTTGTTTTAACCCGCACGGATATGGGAGGGTTATATTCTCCGCTAGCGTCAAACAAGAAAAAAAGCGAAATGGAAAAGCGCAGAAAAATTATCGAAAATGCAAATCCTTGTTTGGTTATTAGTGTTCATATGAACAGTTTTTCAACAGGTGAGGGGCGAGGAGCTCAGGTTTTTTATGGCGAGGAGGATTCTTCTGGAGAAGTTTTGGCACAAAAAGTGCAAACTTCGTTGAATCGTGATATTGAATATGCAAAAAAGACTGCAAAAATTGGTGATTATTTTATTTTAAATACCGCAAAAAGCCCGGCAATCTTGATTGAGTGTGGCTTTTTGTCAAATCCACAGGAGGAATTGCTTTTGCAAGAAGAAAAATATATGCATAAATTTTGCTATTGTGTGTTGTGCGGGGTGTTGTCATATTTTGATTTTTCATAATAGGAAACTTGCAAGTTTTTTCTATTGGCAAAAAAAGACCAAATTTGACACATTTAAACAAAATTATATTTATATTATTTTTAAGAAATATTTTAAAATCAACACTAGAGGTTGATGTGAGATGAAGATAAAAATTAATAAATATTTGTTGTTTTTTTTGCAATTTGTTTTGTTTTTTTGTGTTTTTTATGTTTTGTTTAATGCAAGTGTTGGTGGAGTGATTTTTCCGTTTGCTTTTGGAATGTTTTTTGCTCTTGCGTGGGCAAATCAAAAGGTTTGGTTGCTCGCACCGGCTTACATATTGGCTTCAGTTTTGAAAAGTGCAACACTCAATTTTTCCATTTGCAGCCTAGTGTGTGTGTTTTGTTTGATTGTTCCGTATTTTATTCACATCTTGTCAAAGAAGAATTTTAGAAAATGGGAACTTTTTTTGTTTGCTCTTTTAAGTCAAAGTGCAAATGTTGTGTTTAACATTTTGGCAAGAACCGCGCCTGTAATAATGTTGGCGCACATAGTTTTTGGTTTGTTGTTTATGTATGCTTGCACGGTGGTTTTTGAGGCGTTTGTCATAAGAGGTTTTTCAAACAAACTTACGATTTTAGAAACAATTTCACTATTTTCAATAATTGCCATTGTGTGTTCGGGGCTGACGACATTTAACATTCAAAACTTTAGTGTTTTGAAACTTTTTGTGAGTCTTATCGTTCTCGTTTTTGCACAGTGCGCCTCGCCGTTACAGACAATCTTGGTTGCTTCGGTTTCTGCGTTAGGGGCATTGATTGCAACTAACAATGCAATGTTTTTTGCTCCGTTTATCTTGTGGGCGTTGGTGGTGATAGTCTTTAAAAAGAGATATAGAATTTTTATGGTTCTTTCTATGCTCGCTGTTGAAGTTGTTGCTGGACTATATTTTAAACTGTATTATTCATTTGATATTTTTTCAGTTTTGCCACTTTTAATATCATCTTTAGTTTTTTTTCTGACCCCTTCAAAAATTTTAAATGAAATTTCTGTTATATTTAATCTTTCAAAAGACAGGTTGGCAATGAGAAATGTCGCAAATCGAAACAGAGAGATTCTGCATAGACGACTCGGCAACCTGGGAGAAATCTTTAATGATATGAACTTAATTTACAGAAATATGTTAAAATCATCAATGTCGTTAGAAGAAGTAAAAACCATTTTACAGCAGGAAATTGTGGATAAGATTTGCTCATTTTGTCCAGAGAGAAACCATTGTCATAGAACTTTTGCAGATAGCACTAAAAAAGTTTTCAGCCAGTTGATAGAGGTAAGTTATGATAAAGGAAGGGCAACGCTTTTAGACATTCCTTCATATTTAACTTCAAGGTGTAAGCAAACAAACTCAATTTTGGGCAGTGTAAATACGCTTACCGGGCAATATA
>JAGBBH010000101.1 GCA_017938505.1 Clostridia bacterium
GCAAAAGAAACCAAAGAAAAATTAAACCTCTCACAGAAAACGCATTTATCGGAAAGTGCTGTTGTTAAAAGATACAAGAGGGAACACAACATAGAAAAATTTTATAACAATGTGGATTTAGTCAACAGCAAAAGGAGACCTTAAAAAACCATGTATCAGATTCTTTATAATACACTTATGGAACTTACAATAGAACAGAAAATAGAATTGCTAATAAGTCTTTATGAAAGCGGCGGCAGCCTGCTATTTGCAGGATAAGCCTACCGCCAGAGTATAAGGACTTTTTTTATTTTTTACATAATTTTTGATAAAATATATATGAAAGGACAAAGAAATGTATAGAAAAAATTTGCATGAATATCTGGAATCCAGACAGAATCCAGAGGACATTTATTATATTTATGGACAGCACAAAAAACAACTTCGATTGAAATTGACAGCACAGGCGGCGGCAGATTATATCTTTGATTCTGCGGCTGCTGCCCTTGAAAGGGAAGTTGTAAAAGCACTATCGAAAAAGTAAAGGAGATTTATGGAATCAGAAGAATTAGAATTTTATACAGAGTGGCTATCACTGGACAAATACCACTTTAAAATACTTACCATGATAACAGTATTAGCAGACAACAAAAGAGCCTTTAGAGGGAAAATATCAGACCTATGCAAAGAACTATCTATACAGGCTTCTGCTGCCAATACAGGCAAAATAAAAACCGCTCTCAAACTATTAGCCGAAAGCGGATATATCAATGTTATTATTGATAAAGATATTTATACTGTCACTTTAACAAAGGCTGCGGAAAAGGCTGATAATGTGCGGAAAATCAAAAGAGAATGGTATAAAATCATCAGACAAGCCGATAGTGAAGCAGCATGGGAGCAACTGTTAAAAGTTTTCCTGTATTTAATAGGACTTCCACAAGGGAAAGACACAATTCTTACCTATAGGCAAATAGGAGAATCTTTGAATTGTAGTGTGTCTACTGTTGAAAGAGCAATCAAAACAATTTGCAATCTTTCTTTTGGAGATATGGTATTCAAGAAAAATGTTATCAAAGAGAAAATGGAAAATGATGTTACAATCACTCTCGGAACTGCTTTTACACAAGGTATCAATTTTGAGTAAAACATATAACTTTTTGATGTGACTATTTATAATAATATTTATAGAAAAGCCAAAAAATTATGATATACTTCTTTATAGGCTACTCTTGTTTGTGTGAGTTTTGCGGCTAAAGCCGCAAAAACTCACACAACAGAAAACAAAAGGAAGTGTGACAATGGAAAAATCACTTGAAAGTAAAAAATTGATTCCTGTATATTTGCAGCAATTATTTTTAGAAAAGACAGACAAAGACCACTATATCAGAATGCCAAAGATTTTATCATTTCTGGAAACAAAAGGAATCTATGCGGACAGAAGAACAATTTATTCCGCAATATCCCTGTTAAATGCTGCGGATTTTGAAATAGTAGGAGTACAGGAAAAAGGCGGCTATAAATACCACCACCCCAACAGAACATTTGATACTAATGAATTGAAATTTTTGATTGATTCTGTTGCGGCTTCAAAGTTTTTGACAGAGAAAAAATCAAAAGAACTGATAGAGAAAATCAAATCTCTTGGCTGTACTTATAACAGGGAATCCCTCAATAGAAATGTGCTGCTTGGAAACAGAATCAAGAGTATGAATGATAAGGTATTGAAAAATCTTGATACCATTTATGCGGCTATCAGCAGCAACAGCAAAATCAATTTTGAATATGTAAAATGGACACCAGAAAGAAAACTTACACCCATGCGGAAAGGACAGATTTATTCCGCTAATCCTTTTGCTGTTACCCTCAATGATGATAATTATTATTTGATTGCCTATGATGATAAATACCATAATATCAGACATTACCGCATAGACAAAATGCAGGCTATCAATATTTCTCCTGCTGCCAGAGAGGGCAAGGAGCATTATAAACAATTCAATATTGCAGAATACAAACAAAAGACTTTTGGAATGTTCAGCGGCAAAGAAGAATCTGTAAAGCTACAATGCAACAATTCTATTGCAGGAGTGATTATTGACCGCTTCGGAGATAGTGTGACAATCCGACCAGATTTTGACAATCCCAAAGTATTTATTGCCAGAGTGACAGTTAATATCAGTCCTCAATTTTATGCTTGGCTGTTTGCTCTTGGAACAGATGTAAAAATACTATCCCCAGAATCAATAATACAGGACTTTTCCGCTATGACTGATTCAGTATTAAAACAGTACCGAAATTAACCGAAATTTCCGACTTTCTCCGAAATTTATATTTTTATGTAAGGCGGCAATTTTTTAGTAAAAGATATAATTTTTTGCTGCTCCCTTTTCCAATTTCAAAAATGCTTTTGGAGAGGGAGTGGCGGCGGCAATAAGGAAAGCGGCAATTCATTTTTACTTTTCCCGAAAGTATACCCCACCCCAACACCAGAAAATCCTGCTGCCTATGCTGCCCTTTTAGGAGCGGCAGCCGCAATCATTTCTTTGTGGTTTGGATAGTTTTCTAAAAACCATTCTTTCATGTACTTGTAAATAGTTCCGCTTTCATATCCATAGGATTCATAATGCAAGATAGTCTTATCAAAGGTAATCAGATTCTCACAGTCCATAACAGAGATAAATTTTCTCATGTAATTGTATGTAAGACCTTTATTATCGTTTGTTCGCCCTGCTGCCTTTGTGCTTCTAAGAACTACTCGCATTTGCGGATTGTCCTTTTTAACCGCATTCAGTTCCATGTATTCAGGTGTGCCATACTCACTTGCGGCTTCATTGAAAGCCTTTGTAACGATAATAGTATTAGTAGCGTGATTGATTGTCATTCCCTGCATTATAATAATCTCCTTTTCTGGTATGATGTAATTTATTATGCTGCCTTTGCTTCTTTGGCGGCTTCTTCATATTCTCTTGCGATTTTGTCAACCTCTGCCATATCCGCAACAGTCAATTTATTGTAGGCTTCTTTATACTTATCAAGAAACAATTTCTTTAATGTGGCATACTTACCTTTCTGTCCTTCATAAACTTTCTCATATTTTTCAAAGAGGGCAACACTTTCTTTATCCTTTGTAATGAAGAAGATAGCCGCTTTCATTTTATGGACACTCAATCCGCTATAAGCCACTTTATTTTCTTTCTTCTCAATGGTCTTTGTTCTCACTGTAAACTCTGGAAAATCTTTCATAAGAGCAATCATAACATTGTATTCCGCACTTCCGTAAACCCCTGCTGCCTTTTCAAATTTCTTTGTAATAACGATTTCCTTTGCTGCTAATTTGATTTCATATCCTTTTGTGTTATTCATGTTGTAAATCTCCTTTTCTGTTGTTTTATTTTTCTGTATCTTATGTATTCATTATATAATTTTAGGTGTGCAAATCTTTGTACTTTGATAAATTTATTCAAAATTATTCAATGTAAAATTCTGTTGTTGTAATCTTGGATTTATCTGCAAAAAAATCCTCTGATTCCTCATCTTCTTCATCACATTCTATGTCAGAATAGTCAAGATAAGATTCCTCTACTGTCAGCAAGTTATTTTCACAAGTTGCTTCTAAGCCACTATCAGAGGAATCTCCAATAGTGTAGACACTACAAGAGAAATCAACTCTCAATGCTGCTGCCATAGCCTTTAACAGTTCGATAAATACCGCATTTGAATCTTCGGCTATATAATAGCCGCTTTCCTCTGGCAGAGTAATGATATTGCCTTGAATCTCTAAATCTGCTGCCATTCTCATTGACGGATTTCTGCGATATGTATTGTCAATCTCAAATCCTGCTTCAAGTCTTTTCTTCATAATCTCCAAAGCCTTTGTTGCCATTTCCTTATTTTCCATTGTGATAGTCAGTACATTTGTGTAATTCATTTTACAATCTCCTTTTTTCTTGTTGATAGTTGTGATAAGGTTTTTAGGTTTTGTTCTGTTTTCCTTGCTTCATCTTATGTACTCATTATACTGCTACAAGTGTGCAAATTTTTGTACTCCGATAAAATTCTTTGAAATTATCCGAAAAAACTGTTTGCTATTTCAGTGCCAAAATAAACCTTTTAAAAATTGTACCAAAATCGTTGACAAAGCCTCTTTATTGTGATAAGATTATAGTATCAAAAAAGAGGTTCGTTTATTTTAACACAAAAGGAGATTGAACACATGAAAGAAGAATATGGTTATTGCCGCATTTCCACCCCTCGCCAGAACATTGACCGCCAAGAGCGAAACATATTGGAACTTTACCCTGCTGCACATATCATCAAAGAAGTATATACAGGCACAAAAACAACAGGAAGAAAAGAGTGGAACAAACTCTATAAACTTGTAAAGCAAGAAGCGGCGGCAGGAAAAGAAATTGTTATTATATTTGATTCTGTTTCCAGAATGTCAAGAAATGCAGATGAGGGATTCCAACTTTATGAAGAACTGTTTAATCTGGGAATCAGCCTTGTATTTTTGAAAGAGCCACATATCAACACAGACACTTATAAAAATGCTATTAAGACAAAAGTACAGATGACAGGCACTAATGCGGATATTCTTTTAAAAGCAATCAATGAATATCTTATGACACTTGCAAAAGAGCAAATTAGAATAGCCTTTGAACAGGCAGAAAAAGAAGTCTTAGACTTACACCAGAGGACATCAGAGGGAATCAAAACCGCAAAACTCAATGGAAAGCAGATAGGCAGAATCAAAGGCAATAAATACACCACCAAAAAGGAAACCGCCGCAAAAGAAATCATTTTAAAGAATAGCAAGGATTTCAATGGTACTAATACCGATTCAGAAGTTATCAAAATAGCAGGCATTTCCAGAAATTCCTATTACAAATACAAGGCAGAATTAAAAGCGGCAGCAGAGATTTAAACCCCTGCTGCCTGTTCTGTCTTAGTCCTGCGGCAACTCTTTCATAGCACCGCTTGCCCCTTTATAATTCTTATAGCATTGACTACACATATTTGTTTTTCTTATGCTCTTGGCATTTTCAGAGCCTGCTTGAAATTCCCTGTTGCATACTTGACATTCAACATTATCAGACTGATTAGAGAGATTTCCTTGTATTGAAGTTGTCCTTTCAAAATGCTCTTTGCAATAATAATTATCAGCCTTTCCACCTATAAAATATGCTCCACCATTAGCAGGATTTTCACAATAATGACAAGTATGGTTTGAATAATCTCCCTCTGCCAATCCGCTTTTGTTCATTTTGAAAAACAAAAATACTATAAATATGAGAACAATTCCCCATATTAAAAAAACAATTTTCTTATCTAATTTTATTACATCTTTTTCTTCCATAATGTTTAAAACTCCATATTATTTAACTACCCTATCGCACCAATGGACTCCACTCAAAATAGGCTTTTCCTGCTTCTCTGATAACCTCTAAGGCTTCTTTTGTGGTAGCCATATCTTTGTCAACATAATCTTCCTTATACATTTTTATGTATTTTACAAATCTTTCCGCATATAATTGTAATTCTTCTCCATGGGATTCTATTTCTGATTCAGCAGCCGCATAGGCTTCTAACATTGAATCATAATGTAAATTGAATAATTCCAATTCTTCCTCTAATTCAAAAAACTTATCTGCCATAGCACCATCATTGACATACTGATTATTGATTCCTGCTGTGATTTCCTGTAATGTAACCATTTCATTATGAAATTTGAAAATATTAGAATCTGAATCAAAAATAGTATTGTTCTTTATTTCTTCTCTCACTTCTTCAATAGCCTGTTTTGCTGCTTCGGCTTCTTTTTCTGCATTAGTCTGTCCACACCCACACAAAAGACTAATACTCAATGAAAATACTGCTGCTACACC
>JAGBBH010000102.1 GCA_017938505.1 Clostridia bacterium
ATTGCATATTCACCAAGTGGAGAGATGGGCAATTCTGGTAAATCAATAATCACAGAGAAAGACACAAACCCCAATTCCTCATCATATAACGAGACAAGAACAAGGACAGTAAGTGACCTTATAAATTGCCCATTACCTAACACTGAGGCAACTTGGACTGAAGAATCAAGTGTATGTGAACAAGAATAATGAATAAAATATATTAATAAAATGCGATATATAAATACGACAAATGACAATATAACATTTACCGATGTTGATGGAAGAGTTGTTATCGTTCCAAAAAACAAAGTGTACACACACTTCAAGAACGATACAATAACTTTTCTATTGGTTGAACGTTACGATAAGGAGGGTATTTGCCTTTTCACCACACTTGCTGAAGACTTGCAAATTAACGGTGTTACTTACACTTATGAGCAACTTTTAAATGGTGAGGGAACTGGTGATATGTTCTCTCCGACAGGTCTTATTATAAAACTTGTTGATGAACTTCCTGCAAGTGGTGAACAAAGCACAATTTATCTCATTGCTAACGACAAAGGTTCTTTTACAGAATATCTGTGGCTTGAAGAAACCTCAAAATGGGAAGAATTGGGTGATGTAACAAAAATTGACCTTTCAAAATATTTTACCAAAAGTGAAATCAACACTATGTTTGCCAAATATTATACACAGTCTGAAATTGACAATATATTTGATGGTTATTACACCAAAACAGAGGTTGATGGCAAACTTGATTTGAAGGCTGACAAATCAGATACTTATTCAAAACAGGAAGTAGATGATGCAATAGCAAACATTGATGTTTCAGAACAATTATCTAACTATGAAACAATTGTAAACCATAATGCTGATAAGGCACTACTTGAAGCATCAATTGCATTAAAGGTTGACCAAGAAACATTTGACACCAAGGAAGAAGTTATTTCAAAAGCATTGAATGATTTGCACGAGAGTATTCCAACCGTGCCAACAAATGTAAGTGCATTTAAAAATGATACAGGATATCTTACACAAAATGACATTGCAAATAAACAAGACAAACTAACAGCTGGTGAAAACATAACAATTGAAAATAATGTTATCTCTTCAACAGGTGGAACACAAATTCAATCAGATTGGAATCAAACTAATGTTGAAGCAGTTGATTATATTAAAAATAAACCTACATTTCCCGATATGGCAAATTATTATACAAAGCAAGAAATAGATAATAAGTTCTCAGAAGTTGAGACAACATTAAGTCAGATATAATTATGAGTTTATCCAGCGAAATAACAAGATTACAAAATGCTAAATCAGCATTGAAAACAAGTATAGAGGCAAAGGGTGTTACCGTTAGTGATAGCACCTTAATCTCAGATTATTCAGCATATGTTGACCAAATACCAACAGGTGGTGGAGGTGGTGGAAATGAAGATTTAATTGACCTTATTGAAAGAGATATTACAACATTGAACATTCCAAGTGGAACAAGCCAAATTGGAAATTATGCTTTCTATTATTACAGTGCACTTACATCTGTGACTATCCCCAACTCGGTCACTTCTATTGATACTTTTGCATTCAAGAATTGCAGTTCACTGACAAGCATAGTTATACCAAACTCAGTAACTTCGATTGGCAGTTATGCTTTCAAAAATTGCAGTGGACTGAAATCGGTGACAATCGGCAACTCTGTTACTTCGATTTTAAGTGATGCATTCTATAATTGCAGTTCTCTGACAAGTGTAACAATAGAAGCCACCACACCACCAACATTGACAAATACTACATTCAACAATACTAATAATTGCCCAATTTATGTTCCGGCAGAAAGTGTTGACGCATATAAGCAAGCCACCAATTGG
>JAGBBH010000103.1 GCA_017938505.1 Clostridia bacterium
AACTATGATTATAAATATGAAAAAATTGATAATGTTTTAACAGCAGAACTTGGTAGTTTGGGGAAATTTTGGAAATTTATTGATGGTGTTTCTTATCCTAAATTGCAAGAAGATTGTTTAACGGTTGCTCAACAAGAAAATCAAAAAAATGCATGTTTAGTACCGTTATTAAAAGGTGTAGAGAAAATAATTGTATATTATAAAAACGAAACTAAGGAGTTTGATACACATAAATCTGTTTTTAAAAATATTGATATTTGCACTATAGACTTTTGTTTTGAAAATCCAATAATTAAATTAGAAATACATTTTAACTATGATATATGCGACCCTTTGATTATTAATGTTAAAACCGAATTGTATAATAAACCAACTATTGATGCAAGAAAAGTGTATTTAGAAAAATTGAATATTACGCATTCTTGTGGGAGTGATTTGGTTAATATTAAATTTCAGAACTGCTCTGAAAAGGTTGTATTAACAAAAATTTCTTTATTTGATGACAAAAAACAACTTATGGGAATTTTTAAAGTTGATGTAGATATGTTTTATAAATCAATAACAAATTTAGCTTATGGTAAGTATTTTTATAAAGCACAACAATTAGATAAAGAAAATAATGTTATTGTGGAAACAGATTTTGTTGAATTTGTGATAAGAGCTCCATATTACGGAAAACCGTTTGTTTGCAACTAAGGAGAAATATGAAATATTAGAGATAGGAATGATTTCTTTAATAACTTTATTTCAAGAGTTAACCTATTTGATGACCGAATTACAATTTTTTTAATACAAGTCTAAATCCTGCAACTGAAATATATAATAGACCTGAAAATAACCCCGATGATGACTCAAATGATAGTGGCACAACAATTTATAAGCAAGATATAGAAATGAGTGAAAATGACATAAAAAAATTGCCGTTTGACTTTTCGTTCAAACGACAATTGTCTGGCGGAGAGTTAGGGATTCGAACCCCAGGAGGCTTTCACCTCAACGGTTTTCAAGACCGCCGCTTTCGACCGCTCAGCCAACTCTCCATATTTATTTGCCACAAAAAGCAAGAAATTTTCTTGTTTTTGATGGTTACTTGTAAAGTATAGCACACTTTTCTAAAATTTTCAACTGTTTTTTAAAATTTTTTCTAAAAAATTGTCTTCTATGCTTTTTTTGTGATTTTGTAGCAAAAATTTGAAAGTTAGAATATCTTTAAATGAGAAGATTGCTCATAAGCAAAGGAATATTTTTGCTGATTTTTGTTAATGCTAACTTTTGGAGGAATGTATTATGAAGTTTAATCCTTTTTTGGAAAAACCAAAGAAACTTGAAGCATGTTTGATGAGTTGGAAAGACTTAGTGCAAAAGCCATATGACAAATATGACTGCGACCCTTACACAAGAACGAGATGTATTTTGATGAATGGAACAGAGTATGAGGCCGTGTGGTTTGGGCATCAATTTCACAGGCATAGTTGCGACAATGATTTGAGGCGTATGATTGCTCTTGTGCGAAGAAATGAGCAACAACAACAAAAGTTGATTGCGGGGTTGAAACCTCTTGATGAGAACTTGCTTGAAACAACAATTGGTTATGAACAACTAGCGGTTGACCTTACAGCATTTTTGGCACAAAACACCAAAGACAAGAATGTTAAAGCGGCGCTTGATTTTGCATTGCTTGAAGACTTTGACCACTTGTATCGTTATGCAAATCTGCTTGAAAGCGATATGGGGGCAAAGGCGGAAGATTATGTCGGTGGTTATACGGAGATAACTCCTGGAAGACCAACGGTTGCTCATCACAGACACCCTTATGACAGTGTAAAGTTTCCTATTTCAAACAAAGAGGCTGATCCGTTTACTAAATGTGCTGTAAGCATTATTACTGCCGCAGAGCAACAGACAATGAATTATTATATGAACCTTGGGGCATTCTACAAAAACCAAAAAGGCAGGGAACTTTACACTGAAATTGGAATGGTTGAAGAACAACATGTTACGCAATACGGTTCATTGATTGACCCTTGTGCAAGTTGGTTTGAGATGTGCTTGATGCATGAATATATTGAGTGCTACCTTTATTATTCAATGATGTGTGATGAAACCGACCCACACATCAAACAAGTTTGGGAGATGATTTTGGAACAAGAAATTGCGCACCTTCATGCTTCGGCTGAAAACCTCAAGAAGCATGAAGGCAAAGAGTGGCAAGAGGTTATTCCAGAAGGCGAATTCCCAGAACTTGTGAGATTAGAGAGTAACATTGAATATGTTAGAAAAATTCTCAAAAATACGGTTGAAAACACGGCTGACAGGGAGGCGTATATCAACATCAACGACCTTGATGATGGCGATAACTTCTTTAAATATCAAAACCGAATTCAAAAGAATGTTAAACAAAATGCCAGCCATAAAGTTATTGATGACCATATCAATCAGTTTGGTCAAGACTATCGCTATGAAACAAAGGAAAATCCTCGCCCAGAACTTCGTGATAGAACGGAGGATAATGTAACTTTGGGCAGAACTCAAAGTGAAGAATGATGTAAAAATCAATTTTAAGGAAATTAGAGTTTTTGTAATGAATTTGGCGTAAAGTTAAAAAAGAACATATCTTTAGCAGATATGTTTTTTTATAATGTCAATAGATGTTTTGTCCAACCGTTTTTGATGTTGATTATATCTTTGGGTTTAAGTCCGCAAAAGTTTGATATTTCGCAGATTTTGTGAGATTCATAGTTATATTCAATTTTATTTCCCTTTTTGTCAAACTCAGGGTATTGATATAAAAACAATGGTCTGCCGCGCCTTTCTTTCGGAGATAAATTTGCTATTTCGTCGTCAACAACAATGTCTATGTTGTCGGTCAAGATAAATGTATATTTATCTTTTCTAGTTACATATAATGCTCCTGATTTTAGGTTGCACATTGTAGCAAACTTTTCTTCAAATCCGACTTTCATAAGAAGTGTGCCATTCTTGATGATATCTTTGTCAACAAAATGTTTTGCAATAAGCAATACAACAAAAAAGGCAATTGCAATCCCTAAAATAACTCCAATTACGGGGAAGAATACTTCTGCGGGAAAAACTCCAAAACAAAGCATAATCAAAACCTCCAATCGACTTAATTATATCAATTTAAAAGTTTTTGTCAATAGAAAAATTCAATATGGTATGGCTAATTTTGGTAGTAAAGTAAGAGAATTTTTTCATCGCTAAATTTTATCAAACTAAAAAAATTGAGAAAGACCTCTTGAAAAAGCAACCAAAAGGTGTTATACTCATTTTATAGGAGGAACTTATGAGGGAAATCTTTGTTGACATTAACAAAAAAATGAACATTGGAAATTCATATAGAAACAAATTGGAAATCAGCAGAACGAGAGAAGGCTATTATGTTGAGGGCGACAATGGAAAACACGGGCCATACCTGAAAATTTACACTGACAGTTCGGCACAGTTTAACAATGATGTTTTTGTTTTTGGCTGCAATCCTGACAAAATTGAAGTTTACCGCAATGGTGTATATGGTTTGGAAGAAACCGACCAATTTGACACGACAAGCCAACTTGCAAAAGATATGAGGAGTGCCATTGGAAAACAAGGCGTTCAAAAACTATCAATGCCAAAGATTGAAGGGGCGGAATTTGTTTGCGAGTCGTTTAGATACGAATGTGTGGGCTACTCAAAGGAAATGAGAGCATATCAATATAAGAAAATCACCGACCGCAAAAAAGCAAGAGCAATTTACAGAACAAATGATGGCCGACTTTTTTTGGTGGAATTGGGTGAAAAAGTTAAAGCGTTGGATGAATATCAAAAATTTGACAGTTTTGAAGAATTGAATTGGTCTTTGGCAAATGAGAAAGTGGACTATGACGTAGCACAATCCGAGAGGAGAAAGTTAAGAAGTGCAATCACACCAATTTTCAGCAAGTTGCACAAAGTTTATTCGGCCGAAGAGGTTGCGATGGTTCTTCAATCAATTAAAGACAATATTGGACTTGAAGCATATAGAAGCGGAAGTGCAAAACTTGAATTTGAAGATTCGGGAAAATTCAGAATTGTTGACCTTGATAAACTTTATGAGGGCTTGAAAAGACCAAATCAAAAACCCCTTCCAGAATATTATAAAAAAGTAAGAAAATATGATTGGAATGCAGACGGTTCGCTTAATTGTTATTGGCATCCAGAGATAGATGAATTAGACCAACTTATTTTTGACTATGATGCAGTCGAAGAATTTGAAGGTGTGGTTTGCAAAATCGGGGAAGAGGAAAAACGCCTTTTCTTGCCATTAAATCAGGATGAGAAGTCAGGGTGCCTTGGCGAAGAATATTGCGTTTGGGCGAAAGAAGTACAAAAGAAAACTCCTGGCAGATATTCAAAACCATACACTGTTTTTCTGTCAACTAACAATTTTTCTAGAGGAAAATCAAAATATTATGAAGAGATTGCTGAAATCCAAAAGAAAAAATATGAAGATTTTCATAGAGAACAACAAAAAGGCAAAGACAAAGCAGACTAAAAATTTAAAGAGGAAGTTTAAGGCTTCTTCTTTTTTTGTGTAAAGACAAAAAATGGGGGTTGAAAAAGGGCGGTGGGTGTGTTATACTAAATTTATAAGGAGCAAAAGCATGAAAGAAATTTTTGTTGATGTAAATGGTGAACTTAAAATTGCAAACGCTTATAAAAATAAGTTGATTGTTTCAAGAACCGAAGATGGTTATTTTGTTGAAAGCGACAATGAAAAAAAAGGCCCTTATCTTAAGGTGTTTACTGACAGTTCGGCACAGTTTAATTATGATGTTTTTGTTTTTGGTTGCAAAGCAGATATGATTGAAGTTTATCGCAACGGACTTTTTGGACTTGAAGCAACAAAAGAGATGGACATAACAACTCATCTTGCTCGCACAATGCGTGATATCTATGGCAAGAAACAAGTAGAGAAAATGGTTGCTCCAAATTTTGAGGGGTGCGAATTTTTAGGTGAGGCTTATGTTTATAGATTGAGCAAGGGTGGAGAGCTTGCGCATGTGGACGGAATGCAAAGGAAAAGAGTCCCAAACATTTTTAGATATGTCTATAAAACAGATGATGGCAGAATTTTTGCAATCAATCCAAAGGCGGAATTGTTGCCGCTTGAAAAGTATAGAAAATATGATAGTTTTGCAGAACTGAACATTGCAAAAAGGCAAAATGACGGAGTTGAATATGATAACATAAAGGGAGACCACTCAATTTTTGCAACTCCAATTTCTAACATTGTCAAAAAGATGAGAAACTTTGGTTTGTCGGACGAACAGGTTTTGGTTGTGCTTGAGAAACTTAAAACTGTTCTTGGAATTGAACTTTATAGAAATGCAAATAAAGATAACATTAAAATTTCAGCAAAGACAAATATGAAACTGATTGATTTGAATGAAGTGGAGAGAGTGTTGACAAGTGGCAAGCCTATAGGGTTCTATTATAGAGAGTGGAGAGATTGCTCTGAAGGCTGGAGAAAGAGAATTGCAATGGAATGTGAACTCAAAGGGATTGTTGCAAAAATGGGCTATCAACTAAAAACCGAAGGTCTGTTGTTGTCTGTTGAAGAAAAGAACCTTTTGATTGACTATCGCACAGGAGAGATAATTCAAGTTGGCAAAGATTTGTTTGATTGGTCAAGCAAGACTTCAAAGCAAAGTGCACATAGCATTGTTTATGATGAGGTAGATGTTTTGAGAATGAAAAAACCAGAAGTGTATGACAAATTTATGTCGATAATAGAAAAAAGAAATGAAGCAAAAAAGGTTATTGAAGAGGATAAAGACAAAGTTATGTAAACCAAAAAAGAAGGGAACTATTGTTCCCTTCTTTTTTATTATTAATTGAATGTTGGTTAAAAATGGTTTTGTAAAGACCTTGAAAGGTGTTATAATAATTTTATAAGGAGGAGATTATGATTCCAGAGAAAATTGAAACGACAAGAGGGCGACTTCTTTTGAGATATTTTACTGAAGCAGACACGCAAACGGTTTATGACATTTGGAGCAATCCTGCAAATGCGCGTTTTATGGATGCGCCAGAAAGTTTGGAAGATGTCAGAGAGCTTGCAGATTGGAATAATGGGGCAATTCAGCACTCGACAAACAAGGATATTATGTGCCATTTCAGGGTTGTTACATTGAAAGAAACCGGGGAGGTAATTGGAACTTGCCGTTGGCACTTCAAGAAAGAAGGAAAGGAGATGGGGTTTGGATATAACCTTGCCGAGAAAGTTTGGGGTAGGGGTTATGCGACTGAACTTTTGGAAACAATAATTGCCCTTGCAAAAAAGTGTGAAGTCAAAAAACTCATTGGAGGTGCAGACAAAGAGAATGTTGCTTCTTGGCACATTCTAGGAAAATATATGAACTTTGTTGGCGAAGAAAACTACACTGAATCTGATGGGAGAGTCGTTGTCGATAGAAATTACGAATTGAATTTTTAGACGAAAAATTGAGGTGGTTGGAATGAAGATATATATAATGCGACACGGAACAACGGTTTGGAACGAAAAGGGGATTATTCAAGGCCGTTCCCAAAATAGGCTGAGCAAAGAAGGTGTGTTGTTGACAGAAAAAGTGGCAAGAAATTTTAAGGATGCAAAAATTGATATTATATTGTGTTCTCCAATGATGAGAACAATGCAAACAGCAAACATTGTGAACAGGTATCACAATGTTAAAATTGTAAAAGAAGAAAAACTTATTGAAGTTGACCAAGGTGTTCTGTCGGGTAGGAAAAAAAGAGGGTTGACAGAGGACGAGAAAAAAGCAAAGGAACTTCGATTGGCAGAATTTGGAATGGAAACATGGCAAAGCGTTTTTGAGAGAATGAAAACCTTTTTAGAAAAATTGAAAAAAGAAGAGAAAAGCAAAAATGTTTTGGTCGTAACACACAATGCTTGTGCAAGTTATCTTTCCCTCATACTTGAAAATGCTGAAGTAGATTTCAATAGTTTGGAACATCGAGCAAACTTTGCCAATGCACAAATAAAAGAATATGACATTTAACAGTCTTGAGGTTTTACAAAAAAACACTTTCAATTAGAAAGTGTTTTTTTTGTGGTTTCACACGATTTTGACTATGCCTTGATTTTTTCTGAAATGTAAGTGGCAAGGTCTGAGATTGGCAAGCGAACTTGTTGCATTGTGTCCCTATCTCTGATTGTAACCGCACCGTCTTCAAGTGTGTCGAAGTCGATTGTTACGCAGAAAGGAGTTCCAATTTCGTCTTGACGACGATATCTTTTTCCAATTGAACCTGCTTCATCATAAGTGCAAGGGAATTGTTTGCAAAGAGAGTGGAACACTTCGTCCGCCTTGTCAGAAAGTTTCTTTGAAAGTGGAAGAACAGCAACTTTGTAAGGAGCAAGATGTGGTGCAAGGTGAAGAACTGTTCTAACATCACCTTCTGCAATTTCCTCTTCTTCATAAGCGTTGCAGAGCACTGCCAAGAACATTCTGTCAACACCAAGAGATGGTTCGATAACATATGGCACATAAGTTTCATTTGTTACAGGGTCTGTATATTCCAAAGTTTGTTTAGATTCGTTTGCGTGTTGCGTCAGGTCATAGTCAGTTCTGTCAGCAACACCCCAAAGTTCGCCCCAACCAAATGGGAACAAGAATTCAAAGTCTGTTGTTGCTTTTGAATAGAAGCAAAGTTCTTCTGGCGAATGGTCGCGAAGACGAAGTTTCTTTTCGTCAATGCCCATATAAAGGAGCCATTCTTTGCAGAAGTTTCGCCAATAAGCAAACCATTCAAGGTCAGTTCCTGGTTTGCAGAAGAATTCGAGTTCCATTTGTTCAAATTCTCTTGTTCTGAAAATAAAGTTTCCAGGAGTGATTTCATTTCTAAATGATTTTCCAATTTGACCAACGCCAAGAGGCATTTTACTTCTTGTTGTTCTCAAAATGTTTTTAAAGTTAACAAAAATTCCTTGTGCTGTTTCAGGGCGAAGATAAATTGTATTTGTGCTGTCTTCTGTAACCCCCATAAAAGTTTTGAACATCAAATTGAATTTTCTGATGCCGGTAAAGTTGCTTTTTCCACATTCAGGGCATTTAATCTTGTTGTCAGCAATATATTTTTCCATCTTTTCATTGTCTGTTTCCCAACCAGAAATGTCAATGTCAAGTTTGTTTTCTGCAACATAATCTGCAATCAATTTGTCTGCTCTGTGTCTAGATTTACATTCCTTGCAGTCCATAAGAGGGTCAGAAAATCCGCCAAGGTGGCCAGAAGCTTTCCAAACTCTTGGATTCATCAAAATTGCACTGTCAAGTCCGACATTATATTCACATTCAGTAACGAATTTTTGCCACCAAGCTTTTTTGATGTTGTTTTTAAGTTCCACGCCAAGTGGACCATAGTCCCAAGCGTTTGCAAGACCTCCATAGATGTCGCTTCCTTGATAGACAAAACCAACTTTTTTGCAAAGTGCGACAAGTTTGTCCATTGTAAGTTCATTTTTTTCTTCCATTTTTTTCTCCTTGTTTTTTGTTTTTTTGAAATTGGCTTTTGGCAAATAAAAAATCGCCTCTATGCCTAAAGGACATAGGGGCGACAAAACTTTTGCCACTGTTCCACCCTATTTCGCAAAGATTTTTCTTTGCCTCATTTCGCAGTCTGTTACGCCGACATAAGCGAAAAACTCCGGAGTTGCCAATTCCATCACAGTTAATTGACTTTATTATATGCGATACGAACTTTTTTGTCAACAAAAATTCTCAAATTTTAATAGCCCATTTTTTGATATTCTTTAAATTCTTTTACTTTTCTGTCAGACATGGCTGCGCACGCAATGGTGGGAGCGGTGCTAACAAAAGCCGTCCCGACAAAACCATAAGCAAGAGTTTGTTAAGGTCTTGGTTGAGTTTGTTGTATTCTTTCAAAACCTCAGGTTCAAGAGTTTGAAGATATTCCATTTCGCTTGGTGTTTCAATGTTTGATTTTGCATCTTCATATTCTTCAAATGAAATTTCTTCGGCAAGCACACTTTCTTGAAGTTTTTCAAGTTCTTCTGCTTTTACTTGTTCAACATAGCCCAAATAATCTATTCCATTTTCTCTTTCAAATTCACGAAGATTTTTGCTTTTTGAAGCGGAGGTTGCAAGCCAAGTGGTTGCACAGCCGATAACAAGCCCCACTCCAGCTAGGGTTGCGATTGAGAAAATTCTCGCTTGTTTCAACAATTTTTTTGTTTGTGCCTTCTTTTCTGAATAAGACATTTTGTTAAATTTAGCCAATTGTTTTTTGTTCATATTTATTTTTCTCCTTATTTGTCCAAGCCATCAAGGGTTTTGTAAGTTTTGTCAAAATCTTCAACCTTTTCGACTGTGCTTTTTTCGCAAGTTTGAGTGTTGCTTGTTGACAGTCCTCTTGCATAATTAACATTGTCAAAGTGTTCATCAAGCTTGGCAAGAGTTTCGCAAGTTTTTGCAAAGTGTTCTTGTCGTGCTATTTCCTTTTCAACATCTTTTCTATGCGAAACTTCGCATTCAACATCTCCAATCTTTTTTGCTGTTACAAGTCCACCAATCGCAATTCCCATAAGTGAAGAAATCCCTAAAATTCCCGAACCAGTTGTTATTGCAAATACGTTCGAGGCGTTTTCCATATTTTGTTCGTGTTTTGTTCTTTGTTCTTCCGTCCAAGTGGTTTGGAATTCTTCAAAAGTTGGTTCTTTAATTTCTTCAACCTTAATTTCATAATCCTTAAACGAAAGTTTTCCTTGCTCGACTTGACTTTGCAGGTTTATGATTTGTGTTTCAACAACTTGTGATTTATATTCATCATAACTAATTCCAAGTTCTCTTATCAAATCTTCGTTTTTTGAAGCAGAATTGAGTGTTGAAGCAAACCCAAAAACAAGTCCTAAGCAACAAAGACCAGCACACGCTCCTGCCGACCAAGACAAAACTTTGTTGGTTTTGATAAGCCTCCATTTCTTCTGTTCAAGTTCTTGATTTGTCATTTCTTCAATTTTCTTTTTCATTTTGTTTTATCCTCTTCTATATGTTTTGATGTGTTGTCAGGGGTTTCGTTAAGGACTATCAAAAAATTGTTATTCCTCAAATCGACCTCGTCTTCAAGGGCGTCAAACTTTTTTGTTGTTGTGTAGAGCCCTCCCAAAAAACCAAGTCCTGCACCAATTGCCATTCCTCCACCAATTCCAAGACCCGTAAAACACGAGTTCTGTGCTTTTTTGTCGTGTTCGTCAAATTTTTGTTGGTCTTCTTCACTCCAAAATTCTTTTGCTTCTCTCACTTCATATCCGTTTGTTTTTGAAAATTCATTGCTAGAGTCGTAATAGCCATTTTCTTTTGCGGGTTCATCTCGTTTTATTGCGTGATAAACAGCAAAACCTTGAAATGTCATACAAATTCCAATAGCAAGACCAAGGGTAAACTTTGCAGCTTTGCAAACACAGCGGCTTTCTTTCAAGATTCGTTGGTTTTCTTTTCGTAATTCGTCGTTTGTCATTTCGCAATATTTTTTTCTTTTCATCTTTTAGACCTCTTTTTCTTCCCTTTCTTTTTGATGTTTTCTTCTTGCTTGTTCGTTGACAACTCGAATATAGTTTTCTTTTTTGTCTGCCTCAAAAATGTTGAGAACAATTCCTCCTGTGCCGACAATCAAACCGCCGATGCCTGCTCCTGCTGTTGCAAGCGTCGCAGTGTTGTTTTTACTATATCTTTCTTTGTCTTCATCGGAGAAATTCTCTTCAACGAACTTCTCTTCAGGAAGTTCTTTGATTGGAGTGTTTACTCTCGACTTGAATTCTTCAATTGAAATCTCTCCATTTTTAAACTTTTGATAAGGTTCAGCCTCTTGTTCAAGTGTGTAGAGTTTTTGATGCGTTTTAAAATCGTATCTGTTTAAAAGATGAACATTATCACTCTTTATGGCAAGAGCAAAGAAAAAGCTTAATCCTCCGGCAACCATAAGGGCAATTCCTGCACGAGAAGTAAATTTTACAAGTTTGTAGGATTTTGCACAACCCTTTCTTGCGATTTCCAATTCTTCATCTGTCATTTGATATAAATTTTTTCTCATTATTTCCACCACCTTTGTTCTTTGTCAATTCTCTTTGTTATTTCTCTGTCTTCTTGCTCTCTTTTGACAATTTTGAGTTTTTCATCACTGTTCCATAGTGCAAGCCCTGTGCCAAGGGTTACAAGACTTGTAGTTGCTAATCCGGCAGAAATAGGGCCTGCGACATCATAGAACTTGTTATTTCTCTCAATTTTTGCTTTTTCTTCGTTTGTCAAAAGAATTTCTTCAACCTCTTCTTTTGAAAGGGTGTTAAGGTTTGCTATTTCTTGATATTCTTCAAAAGTTAAGTCTTTTCCTGTTTCCATAGATGCAACTTCTTTTGCGTCGAGATAGGCGTTGTAGAGAGCAATTTGTTCATCATCAATTCTTCCTATGTTTCGTGCAGGGGTTTCGCTTAAGGCAAAGCCAATCCCAACTGTCAAAGCGACAGCAGTGTAAGCAAGGCAAATTAAGACTGCTTTTTTTGCTTTAACAAAGCTTTTTCTTTTCGTTTCAAGTTTTTCATCTGTCCAATTTTTAACTTCTTCTTCGTATTGATATTTGTAAAACGCCATTTTGTTTTCTCCAAATAGATATAATATATAAATATATTAACATACAATTAATGGCCTGTCAATATGCAAGTTTAAGAGTTGGGGTGCATTTTTATAAGAAAATTATTATTTTTTATCAGACTAATGGAATAAAAACAAAAGACACTTCCGAAGGAGTGCCTTTTTAGATTGAAAAAAACTCAAATGTTAGTTATTTTTAAATTTGTCCATATATTCTTCATAAGTCATTTGTTTGTCGATAATTGTGTTTTCGTCAACAATGTCGATAACTCTATTTGCAACGGTTTCAATGATTTCTTGGTCGCCTGTTGCAAAAAGCATTGCGCCTTTAAAGTTTATCATTCCTTTGTTGAGGGAAGTGATGCTTTCAAGGTCGAGGTGGTTGGTTGGTTCGTCCAAGATAAGAGCATTTCCGCTTTCAAGCATAATTTTTGCAAGCATACATCTAACCTTTTCGCCACCAGAAAGAACATTGACTTCTTTCAAACTTTCTTCACCGGAGAAGAGCATTCTGCCAAGCCAGCCACGAACATAACTTTCTGTTTTGTCTTTGGAATATTGCCTGAGCCAATCAACAATGCTTAAATGACAGTCATCAAAATATTCCCTGTTGTCTTGTGGAAGGTATGAACATTTAATTGTTTTTCCCCAACGAATCATTCCGCTGTCAGCTTCTTCTTTGCCTGCCAAAATGTTGAAAAGTGTGGTAAGAACAAGGCTGTTTGAAGAAAGGAAAACGATTTTTTGGTCGTGTTCAACAGTGAAAGAAAGGTTTTTGAACATTCCTTCTTTGCAAAGATTTTCGACTTTCAAGATTTCTTTGCCGATTTCTTGTTCATATTTAAAATCCACATAAGGATATTTTCTTGATGAAGGTTTGAAGTCTTCAATTGTAAGTTTTTCAAGTTCTTTCTTTCTGCTTGTTGCTTGTTTAGATTTTGATGCGTTTGCAGAGAAGCGGGCGATAAATTCTTTAAGTTCTTTTGCCCTTTGTTCTGCTTTTTTGTTTTGGTCTTTTGCTTGTCTTGCAAGAAGTTGACTTGTTTCATACCAGAAATCGTAGTTTCCAAGATACATATTGATTTCGCCAAAGTCAACATCGCAAATGTGTGTGCAGACTTTGTTTAAGAAGTGTCTATTGTGCGAAACAATGATTACAATGTTTTCAAAATCAAGCAAGAAGTTTTCGAGCCAGCGAATAGTTTTGAAGTCGAGGTTGTTTGTTGGTTCGTCCAAAACCAAAATGTCTGGGTTTCCGAAAAGAGCTTGTGCAAGCAAAACCTTGACTTTAACTTTGGAGTCAAGTGTTGACATAAGGTCATAGAAACAACTTTCATCAACTCCAAGATTTTGCAAAAGTGTTTTTGCTTCGCCATCTGCTTCCCAACCGCCAAGTTCTGCAAACTCAGTTTCAAGCTCTCCAGCACGAATTCCGTCTTCATCGGAAAAATCTGCCTTGGCATAGAGTGCGTCTTTTTCTTTTTGAATTTCCATCAATCTTTTGTGTCCGAGAAGAACGGTGTCGAGGACTGTTTCGTTATCATATTTGTTTTGGTTTTGTTCTAGAACAGACATTCTTTCGCCAGGGGTTATGACAATTTCTCCTGTGTTAGGTTCAATTTCTCCTGTCAAAATTTTGAGGAATGTAGATTTTCCGGCTCCGTTTGCACCGATAATTCCGTAACAATTTCCTTTTGTGAATTTCAGGTTAACTTCTTTATAGAGTGTTCTGCCTCCGAAAGCGAGGGAAACATTAATTGCTTGTATCATAATGTGTAAATCTCCTTAATTTTGTTGTGTGTGTTTTGAATGTGTGTATTTGTGAAACTCGTTACTTCTCTTGAGAAATTTCGTTTTTTACTCTATTTTTTTGAATTTTTTGAGTTTTGTTTGCTGTTTTTTCGATTTTTTCTTCTTTTTTCTCTTTTGCCAAAGTTTTTTCAACTTTTTGAGTTTTTGCTGTTTCTTTCTTTGTTTCAACAACCTTTGTGTTTTCTTTTTGGTTTTGCAGTTGAGACAAAATTTCCTTTTGTTTTTTCTTTTTGTTTTTTGAATTGTAAATTTTCAACTTTTCGTTGTAGAGTAACCCATATTCTTGTTCAAGACTGTAGAAAAGAGGTGTTAAATCAACATTTTCAAAATATATAGAAGAAAACATTTCGTCATAAATTGGGTCGAGATGATAAATTTCTCTGTAAGCACGAAGTTCATCAAAGTCGTAAGAATTGAATCTGCGAAGCAATCTTGATGTCAATTTTTGTCTTGCGAAAAAATAGAATTTTAATTTATTTTCAAAATTTTTTTCAAAAAAACCATTAAAAAATTGATTTTTTATGATTTTTTTAATGTTTTTTTGTGAATTTTTTAAATATTTTTTAATTTCGCTTTTTTCTCCGAGAATAAAATCAGGATATTTAATTTCTTCTTCCAGTGCATCAAAAAACATTCTTTCCTTGATTTTTTCTTTGTCAAAAACAAAGTTTTCTGGAAGGTAAGAGATTCCTGTTGTTTTGTATAACCTCGCTAAACTTGGGCAGGTTAGGTTTAAAAAGTTTAAAATATCGTAATTTGTGCTCATAAGGAAATTATACCCCAATTTTGCAAATATGTCAACCGCTACTTATTGTTTTTATTTTAAAAATAAATAATTAAAAATTAATTATAAATTAACGGGTTTTTGCTTGCGAAAAAATATTAAAAAATTGTATAATTATTTTGTCGAAAAAGCAAACAATATTTTTGTGTTAATTTTTAATTAAAATTAAATTGTTATTTTTCTGAATTGATTTTGATTAACTTCATTTGCGGTTTGCTTGACGAAAATACCATTACGGTTGAATTATGGAGATTGATTTATGGCAAAGAAAAAAGTTCTAAGTCTGTGGAAAGCTCTTATGCTTGTGTTTACAGGATTGATAGCGATAGCGGGTGGCACTGCTCTCGTGCTTTATCTTATGGGCGAGTTTGAAAGAGATGTTGTCGAACCTGACCATATGGAGTTTTCTCAAGAAGTTTCTGGAGAAGCTCTTTATGATGGAAATACGACAATAGCTGGAGTCAGTGGACAAGTAAGCGTCTTTAAAACTTCAGGCGATTTTCAAATGACCATTGTTTCAAACACGGAAGAGGTAACGGAGAAGACAGTTTCTCTTTCTTTGAAAAATCAAATCTCATCAAGAAATGGTGTTTTGAGTGATGGTGTTGTTTTGGTTCCTGAAAAAGTGTATCTCAACACTCCATTTTCAGTGAAACTGGTAAAAGGTGCAAATGTTGAACTTTCTGGAACAGGAGTTGAAAGTTGGGTGCTTGGAGGAAATTCCGTTATAACGGCCAAGTCAACAAACATACTGCTCGAACCGATTGTTATGCAAATTCAGGTTGATGTTCCTGTGTATGACATAGAACTTGCAGTTTCGGGAAAAGATTTTGGAGAAGAAATTCAAACGGTTTATTTAGATTTGCCATTTACGATTGACACAAAGTTTACTCCAAGCGAAAGCGAACATTTGTTCTTTAATAGTTCAACTTCAAAGAAGGTATTTTTCTCAGAAACCAAAGGTTACATACATTACGATTGGCAATATGAAAAATTTATGGCAGACAAGAAAAGTGGTGGAGATTATGACACGATTAAGTTCTATGTCTTTGCGAATTCATATTATGAAAAATCGGTTTTGTCAAAATTTAGCAGCACTCTTTCAAAAGAGGATTTGAACACTGCAATTTTGAATTATGCAAACGAAAAGGATAAGTCGGGAAAACTTATTCACGAACACGAGTTTAAAACAAAAGAAATTAAAATCAAGGTAACAGATGTTGCGGTAGAATCTATTCATCTTGGTGCAAACCAATCGCAGATTTCTCCATATATCAACAAATATTTTACTCTTACGACAAATTCAAGTATAAATGGTGATGATTCTTTGGAAGCGGTGATTAGGGATAGCGACCAAGTCGTTGTTGAGTCTGCACTTGCAAACATTGGAATCAGATTTGCTTCTACACTTCCAGCAGGAGTTTCAAAAGACGCTTTTGTTTCTGATTTTAGTATGACTGGTGGAGATGTTATCAGGGTTATAAAACTGCCAGAGGGTGGAGTGTCTATTACACGAGAAACCTTTGATGCCGAAAATGTTGGCAAATATTATGAAACCAGCATTTCAATTGGCTCGAATAATTATGAAGTTTCTTACTATTTGTTGCCAAACACAAGACCTTCAAAATATGAAGATTATTATTGGCAATTTGCTTGCAAGCAAGTTTATGCTGACGCAGTTGAATTGGATATCAACTTCTTCTTTGAAAATGAGCAAGGCCAACTTGAAGCGTTCTATTTTGTAGGTGGTTTTGAAACTGCAGAAGCAACAGGAAAGTTGGAAGAAGGTGTGATTAAAGTAAAACCAGCAGAACACGACTATGAAGAAGATCCTGCTTGGGTAAACACCACAATTATAATGAATATAAACTTTGATTCGGAAGGAAACGCAATCTCTGCTTCTCAAGATTTGTCAAAAGATTTAAATCCAATCAATCAAGATAATGTTTATAAATCTGTAAAATATTTCTTGTTTATTGATGACCAGTTGCCAGATGGTGATAGGGCAGACATTGATCCTGTGGAATATTTTGACTTGAAAAGCGCTGGAAAGGATTATGATAAAGACTATTTAGGACAACAATTGTCTATTCCTGGAACGAAAGAAAGAACAAGTTACAAACTTTATGAACTTGCAAATGGTTCTGTGTTGACGGCAAAAAAGAGTTTTGCTGGAATGGTGTCTGTTGTTGTTGCAACAATCAAGACAGATGCAGATGGAAATGCAATTGTAGATGCAGACGGGAAATATACGATTATAAAAACAAGTTATGTTAGAAATGTTAAAGTGGAAAGTTCTCTCTCAATTCAAAACCTTGTTGGAGAGTTTGCGATTGATACGAGATTTGCACCAATGTCTGAATATGCAGACAACTATTTTGTTCCTGCGGTGAACAGAGATGACACCGGGTCGCAAGAGGTTGTAATTACATTCAACCTTGCGCTTAACAATTCAGAAGATGCTGAGGTTGACCGACAAAAAGTCGAGTCGGCTTTCAATACGGGGGCGTTGAAGGTTGTTTGTTTAGACATTGCAGGCGGAGAACTTTTAAATCAATATTTAACTCTTGAATCACTTGTCTATAAAGACGGGCTTGGGGCAGAAAAGCAGATTGTTTTCCAAGGAAATTTCATAATTGAAGAAAGTTTCTTTACAAGAAGCATTGTTGACAGTCTTGACCAAGGCACTTACATTGCTTTGCAACTTCAATATAATGATGGCAGAATGTTACATACAAAGAAAGTTGAAAACATTGAAGATGGAAAGAAAGACTATTTCTATATATATAGTCAACAACCAAAAGATTTGGAGTGGGTGGAAAAAGATGAAACATTCTATGTTGATGAGGATTTTGATAAAGGTCTTGAAGAAATAAGTGTTGACATAACTTCAACAGAAACGAAGATGAACTGGGGAACTTCTAGTGTTGCTACACTTGAAGATTTAAATAAAAAACTCTCTTTCAAAATTAAGGACCAAAGAGGAAGAGAAATAGATTCAAAGGCAGGGACATACAAAGTTCAGTTTGTTGAAATCCCTGTTGATGGCGAAGTTCAAAAATATCTTGCATTTAATGGTGCGGGTTCTCAGATTAACGGATTTAACTCAACCGCAGGACAAGAAAAGAAAACGACAATGAGAGCATACATTGTAGATGCTGAAGGGCAATATGCATTCACTTATGATGCAAATGGCAATGTTCAAATGGGAGAAGAAGGAATTGCTGATGATGAAGATTTCTACAACAAATCAGAGTTGTTTGAGTTTGCAATCAAAAGCGAGGGTGTTGCAGTTGTTCTTTATGAGAAAACGACGGACATTAAGGCATCTCCAGAATTTGCTGATTATCAAGTCAGTGAAAACAATGGAAGCGTAGCCGTTTCAAAATATATCCTTCCAGACTCAAAAATTTCGATGTCTAATCTCTTGAAGATTTATTTAGACGAAGACTTATATGACACAGACATTGGTGCAACAAATTATAACAATGCTTTGGGAGAATTGAAATTCTATCTTGACCCAACTTTTGTTACGGGCTTGAGCAGTGAAAGGGCTGAAGATTTGACAAGAATGTTAAAATTCAACGCAGGCGCAGCAGGTGCTGCGGCGACATCTCTTTCAGATTTGCTTGATACGGAAATTTCTGAAATTGAATTTGTTACATCATTTAAAGTTGATACAGAACTTAAGTTCATTGTTAAAGACAAAAACGAAAGTTTGTTTGAAATTGAACTTACTCTCGTTTGCAAGAGTGATTTGAGAATTGGAAATGCTTTTAACACATATTATGACAAATATGCAGACTATCTAGTTCAAAGGGACAGCACGATAGGTGTTTTTGCAGATGAAAGTTACAGTTTGAAAACCTATTTAACTTTGACATCAACATCAACTTCTGATGATAGTCTATACTCTTGGGCTGGTGCATTGAGTGGGTTTGCATCGCTTGACGACTTCATTGTTGTCAGCAATGTTGCGGGAGGAAGTTCTCTTTGTTCACTTGAATCCAATGGTTTGGTTGGTGCGGATGCGGATATTTTGCTTAAGATTGCTCCTGTTTACACAATTACAACCATAAATATCAAAATCTATTATGGAACAATTTCGGATTATGCTTGCAGTGCAAGTTTCTCGCTTTGTTTAAATCCTAACATTGTTGTTGAAGAAACGGTTGGTAGTTTGGCTGAAAATCCATACATTAATTTGTCGGAGACCTTGACAAATGAAATGGATTTGTTTAACCGTTATCATTTCTTCAAATTTACAGGAACGACTGGCTATTATGAATATTTAGAAAAAACACATAACAGAGCAAATTTGACAGAACTTACTTTTGCAGATCCTGCATTGGAAAAATTTGCTTATACAAACAACTCGACAATTGCAACTGCGGATATGGTTGCGGTATGTGATGATACATATATTTCAATTGACACGAGTGGAAAAATTTTGTTTGTGAAGAATGAAGATGATTCTGCAAAAACAATAAGTTTGGATTTGGGAGATACTGTATCTCAACGCTTTGCGATGAAGTATGTTTCAGGTGAAGGCGTATCGCAAAAAGAATCTTTATTGCAAGCGATTAAAATCAGATATGTTTCATTGTCAGAATTTGAAATTGTTCTTACTCCAGAAGACACTGTTTATCTATATTATGATTTGGGATATGGGCAAGACGACCTTACAAGTTCAGTTATAAAGAGAGATGATAGCGGAGTCCTGGTGGAAGTTAAAACAGTTGAATATAATTCAGAAACCTATGCTGTTTTGCTTACTGGAAGCAAATATAAAACACAAAACGACTTTGAATTCTCTGACGAATATGAAGGGCTGTTTGGTGAAAGAACTGGAACCACAGAACTTTCAACACAATCAACAATGAACACATTGATGAGTTATTCTGGAAACAATTTCAAAGTGTTTAAAAATTTAGACTTTGATGGAACTTCAATTAACATTGAAATTGCAATGCAGGCAATAATTTCAGGTTTTGGCGAAAACTTTGTTTACTATCAATCTTTTGATATTGTTGGCGAAGACAAGATTTACTTAGATGATGACACAAATGCAACAAACCCAGGTTTGGAAGGTGGCAAGTTTAACACTTACGCAGATGTTGAATTCCAAGACTTGATTGGAAATATCGCAAATGGAGAAACGGCTTACAGGTCTTTGGAAATTAACAACATTTACCAAACACTTGAAGCTGGAGCAGAATATAATTTTGTAACTTCTTATGAAACAAATTCGAGTTCGGTATATCCAACAAACTATGGTTTCTATTATTCAAAAACATTCATCAATCCTGGTGCAAATGAAGAATATAGGCTCACACTCTCAATTGTCAGCGAGGCGGACGGATATGTTGATGGTCTTGCAGAAATTGTAGATAACACAAAACTTAAAATAAACCATTTGTCTGATGCTTATGATGAAACATATATTGTTTTAAGATTTGAAATTGCAAAATTTGAAAATGAAAACAACAAATTTGTTTATTTCTATAGAGTCAAGGTTGAACCAAGTTTTACGGTTGGTTCTGTGAAATATCCTTACGCAGATGATGCAGAATATTTGGATTGGACTTCTAAAGAATATTATTCTTACAATGAAACTGAAGGAAAATATTTCTACGAAATTGATTTGGAAGATGTGTTGTCGCAAGAGAACAGCAAATATTCTTCTGGAAGAAGATTTGAAGACATTTCAATGTTGTTAGATGTAAATGATGATGGAACAGTAAATGCTGACGATATGCCAACTGATTTGACAAAAACATACTACATTTCAAAAGTTCTTGTAGGTGGCAAGGAAATTGCTTCGTCAGAATATAACGACTACTTCACTTATCAGAAAGCGGCAAACGGTGAAAGTCTAGATGGCTCTGTTTTGAAGGTTAATTTAAAGAACGAAAACACAAATCTTACGATTGTCGTAACAAGAAGATTGTTTGCTGATACAAATTGCCAAGACTTTATGATAGGAAGTGAACAATCTTACACATTCAAGTTCAATCAGGGAGATGTTTATGAGGTTACAATTGTTCAAAAAGAAAAGGATAAAGCGGCAACAACAACTTTGATTGACACAAATCACAACAACATATATAAATCAACGGTTTATGCAGGGAATAGTGAAATCTCTTACACTGTAACAATCAACAAGACGGAAAGTGGTGTGGCTATGCCAGTAAACACTCTTGGTGCTTCAATTGTTGGAAGTGATTTGCAAGATGGACTTATGGCAAAACAGGTGGCCTTTGCGGGGACAAAATATTATGCAGATGCCTCATTTACTTCAGAAGTTGGCACTCTCAGTCAAGATATGATTTTGGGAGAATGGCAAGAAAACTCTGACCCAGCAGGATTGAACAATCAATCGTTCACTCATTTGTCTAACACTTATTACATCAAGGGAACTGACACAAGATGGTGCTATGCTTATGTTCAAAACAAGGTTCTCTATTTGAAACCACAAACAACAATTTCAAAAGACATATCTTATGAAATTGTCTTCTACACTGACCAAAAACCATCTTTCTATATTGAATTGTCGGTTGAAGGATATTTTACAAAAACTCAAAATCTTACAGAGGTAACGGGTGGAGAGGTTTATACAATTGTCAAAGATTTGGACGGAACTTTAAATACGACACATTCAGCAATCTTCTCTGAAATTTCAAGCGACACTACAACGGTAACTGGATTTGACATCAGACTTAAAACTCCAAGTGCGAAAGTTGCAGAATTTGCAGGGGTTTCAGGAATAGAGTCAGATTTGGAATATTCTCAATTGGTTAAGCCAGGTGTAAACGAAATTTCTTTTGCGCAATTAAAGGTTGATGTCAAATTCGACTTTATTGCAACAATTACAGATGCAAACGGAAGTTACGAGTTTGAATTCTCTTTGCTTGCAAAGAAGAGTTTTGAGGATAGATCGAGAACTTACAGAAACACGGTTTATCAATATAGTGGAAAAATGTTTACTGCTGATTTAATTGGCGGTACAGAATTTGGAAATGCGTTTGTTGATAGAAACAACACAAGTTACAAATTTGCCGATCTTTTAACAACAAAAGAAATCACTCCAGACAATGTTACTGCTTCAGAAACGGTAACAAAAGAAATGGAAATTGTTTGTTTGTTTGATGGAGAAAAGATGTTCTCATTTAACATTGACTATGTTTATACGGTTTTGAAAAATGTTAACATTGAAACAAACTATCCAAGACCAGACGGGGCGACAGAAAGCGAAGCGGAATATATTGAAGCAAAACCTGTTGCAGTTGGAACAGGTTACAAAACTGATGAAATTTCCAACTTCTTTACAAGTCAGGCGCTTTATAACACGCTTCCAAGAATAGAGCTTTCTTCAGCAGTTCCTGGAGTTGACATTGCTGATATAGACAAAGATTGGACGATTGCAGTTTCAAGCATTTCAAACACAACGCTTCACACTGCAGGTAAAAACATCTCAAATATTGGAGAAACAATTTACACAGGTTCAGATCCTAGTACATTGGCGTTGTCATTCAGTCTTGCCAACGATTCAGTTGTTGGGGAAGTTGTTTTTGCAATTACGGTAAACAAAGTTCCAACGACATACAAAGTTGTAATCGTTCCAGGAAGTGTTTATTCTATTGCAACTTATGCTCCAAACTACGCAAACAATCACGAAACAATCTATGCGGAAGATTATGCTTTGCAAGAGGCGGAGTTGTTTAAAGAAGGCAGGATTTTACACTATAGATTTGCGGCTACAACAGTAATGAACAGTGAATATTATGTAAGACTTAGAAGTGGAACAGAGATTCAAGCAATTAAGATTGTTGCAGACTCTGTGAGTATGGACATAAATCAAGATTTGAATGTTTCATATAAAGGATATGTTTATGAAGGAACATTCCAAGATGAAAATTCTGCAAAGAACAACACTTTGCAAAACAAACTAAATGATGCAGATTTGTTTGATGAGGCACCTATTGTCACAAATCGTTTAGAGGTTTACTATTATGATGGAACAAAGGTCAAGTTTGAAAGTGGGACTTTTGAAGTTAGGTTAAAAAATGGTGGAACGATTTATGGCTTAGGTGGATTCACACTTACAAACGCTGATTATATTAAAGAAAAAACTCTTGATGTTCTGCTTGTTATTGATGGAACTCCAATAATCACAAAAAATAAATATAGCATTTATTTTGACATTAAGTTTGATGTTGAAGGTGGTGTAAAGAGTGCAAATGATTATACTGTCATTGAACTTCAAGCAAATCCAAATGCTCCAACTAGACTGCTTTCGCTTAGTCAACTTAATGCAAATGCAGTTAAACTTGTCAACCCTATTACGGGAGAAATTTACACAGAAGACAGTCTTTATGCTTCACACGGACAAATTTCTCTTCAAATTTATGGGTTTGATGATTTGGCAATAACAAATTCAGGCGACAACTTGCAAAAGGTAGCATTTGACATTCACAAAAAACTCATAGAAACAACAGAGGCAAATGGCGTTAAATATGAAACAGGACTCACGCCAAGAGCAGGAACAAACATTCCTGTTACAGGAGGTTCGTGTGGAACTTCTGCTGATGGTGTAAAGAAGAACTATGTTTCAATTACAGGTTTGAAATATAAGGAAACAGGCAAGATTGTTGACTATAACATTTTTGCTCAAGGGGCAAACAATGATGGCAATCACATTATGATGAGATTGACATACGCAATTTCTGTTGGAACGAACAAAATTGAAAAATCTTTCAATATTATGTTCAAAGTGTTGCCAAATTCGGCAGTGTTGTTCAGGACAAAACTTTCCGAACCAGGAACAACGGCAACAGGTGTTGAATATGTAGGCACACAGTCTGTTGCGAGCAACTATGAAGCTCCATTGCAAATTGAAGGAAATGGACACCCAACGACATTCTATATCTTTAGAGATGATGCGGCAACAGTTACGGATGTTGAGCAAACTCCAATAATGCAAGCTCTTATGTATGGACAAGGCACTGATGCAAGCAATGATTTTACAACATTTACAAATGTTGTGCACGCTGGTTCTTATGACAGTGTAACATCAATAAGTATGGTTGGAGGAAAACTAATCGTTGTTGCGCCAGCTGTTTCAATTGGAGAAAAGAACTACTTAATTGAACTTACAAACAGCTTTGGTTACAAAGCAAGACTCTATTTCAGGTCATTCTCTAACATTAATCCTCAAATCGTTTCTGGCGCATTAACGATGACTGAAGGAGAAAACTTCGCTTTTGGTTCGCAATATCAAGTTGTGGCGCAAGAACAATCATTCACTTTCAACAATGAAAAAGAACCGGGAAGTTCACAAGTTGCGAAAAAAATCAGACTTTCAGCATCGGGATTCACTGGAACGGCCAAACTTTCCCTCATTGTCAATTTGGCGGGAGTGAAGTCGATGGCTGGAACAGGAACTGGAGCTACGATTGAAGATGATTGCATTATGGCGGTTTACACAAATGGTGGAACGACAACTGAAACGGTTCCAGTTAGCATATCAGGTGGAACTGGAGAGTTTGAAATAAAGAGATTTTCTGCATCAATGCCTGCGGCAGATAAGGAGGTCGAATCAAACAGAGTTTGGAGGTCTGCAAGACTGTCAACAGGAAACTTTGTCTTCCCTACTGCAGAACAATTGGCGGGAGCAACTTACACATTGGCAATTACATTTGACGGAACCGCACCTTCAAGTTTGACGACAGCAATCTATTACGAAGATCCTGCAAGCGTAGCACTAAATGGAACAAATGTTCTTGGTCAAAACTATTCAATTACTCCAACTCCAGACACTCCAGATGTTGGAGCTTCAAACAAGTTTATTTTTGCAGGAATCCCAGCCTATGCTTTTGATGTTGATGGAGCAATAAACACTCAATTGGCAGGTTTTGTTGATGGAAGTTTGGTGTCAAAAATTACAAACACAACAATAACTTCTGTGAAATTCTATGTTGGAAATTCTGCAACTGGACTGTCTGCAGGACAACCAACAGCTGGAGCTAGACAAGTTGTTACAAGCGAAATCTATAAGTTTGTTGAGTCGGTTTCAGTTAATGCATCTGGTTCTGTGACAGGCATTACAACCGAAGCAGGAAAGTCTTACATTCCAGAAGGGACAGGGGCGAAAGATCCAAAGCAATTCAACTTTATAGTTCCTTATTTCAATGGAATAGATTTCGGAGCAGGCGACATAATTTCAGATGTTAGAATGGTTGTAACTCTTAATGTTGGTGGACAAACTTGTGATATGGTTAGGACAATTTCAATTAAGAGAAAAACATCTTCTGAAAAGGTTTTTGAAAATAACACCATAGCGGACGGTTCAAAACCAGTTCCTGTTGCGGCGGCATCAATCCCAACTGAAGCTGATAGAGACAGTGTTGTATATAACGACACACTGGAAGTTAAACTTGATGCAGGTGCGGACATTTCGATTGTTGTTGAAGACAGTGCAATTGGCTCGGCAACAGTAAGCGGACTTATAGACTCTGCAGGTGCAGATAAATCGACAGAAAATGTGGTTTCTTTGTATGACAACAACATAATTCGTTTAACAAACGACAACCCTTATGCAATTACGAAGTATGTAAGCATAACACAAAACATCAAAGGTCTTTCTTCTTTATCAACAAACTTCTTGGTATATGCAGTAAAGCATAAAGAAGGAAACTATTCAATTAAATATAATGGTTCAAATTTGACATTAACTTCAGAAAAAATAACGCTAGACAATATATTGCTGGAAGCTGAGGGGTATGTGAGTGGCATTAAGGCGGTTACAGCGATGACAAGTGCGCCAGTTCTTCATATCAATCATATCAATGAACTTTCCGCAAGCAATCAAAAACAAGAAGAACTTTATTTCTTGATTAAGGGAAAAACAAGTTTGCAACTCTATCAACACAAAGAAATGTTTATAGTAAATACAGAATTTACAAAAGCACAACACGCAACAAATGCAGACAACTATTTTGAAGTTGCAGACTATTATAAGGTTTCAAATGCAAATGAAAGTTATTATATTGCCACAGCGGATAAGTGGGCAAGCAACATAAACTTAGAAAACTCCGAAGCAGGGACCACAGGGACATTTGCAGTTGCAGACATCTATAAATATCAATTTGAGGTTGACACAAAACTTGGAGGTTCTGCAGTTATTGATGAAAACGGAATGATAACAACAGCAAGAGATTTTGATGTTGCGTCGCACACGATTTTCGTTAATATGTATATGAAAGTTTCTGGCGCAGATGGTAACTATGCAAACGGCAATTCAAAAATCAGGCTTGCACAATTCAGATTGTTCTTCAAACAAAACGCAGCAATGTCAGGTTCAGTTTCTGCTGGAGTTTATGTTCTTGCGACAAACAGCATAATTGTTGTGCCAACTGGGTTCACTCTTGCAAAGACCGCAGGTGCAACCGCAGTTTCAACAAAAGCTTATGACAGTGCATTGTTGGATTCAACTGACAGTTATGCATTTGAGGTTGGAACAACCATCACAAAAACTGATTTAGACAAAATTTATGCGAGCAAATTGCCAAGCAGTGCAGTGATAAAAGACTATCACATTGTTCAAGTTGCAGGACAATATTTGCATTATGACAATGTAAACACCTACACATTTACAACAGCAGGAAATTTTGAAGTTGTGGTTACAATTGTTTATAGAAATGCTGGAAGTGTCTCTACATGGAGAACTAACTCTTACAAAACTTCAGTAGTTGTCTATGACACAGCAATTGTTGAAGATTTGCAAGTTAAGGTTGCGGCGGGTTCTACATATACATTTGATTCTGATTATTTATGGTTTAAGATTTCTAGCGGGAAAGTTGAACCTATTACAACTTACTCAAACACGAGTGCAGATGTATATGATGAGCAATATATCGCAAAGAGTAAAACTGGTTCGACAACAAAAGTTGTGAATGCAACATTCTTTGTTTATGACAGCACAGTTGCTCCAACTGTTGCCCTTAGACCTCTTACAAATTATAACTTGTCAGGACTTGTTGACAGTCAGTTGAGTGGAACGCAACACATTGAAAATATGACAATCTACAAAGTTAACAAAGATGAACTTGGCAATGTGTTGTCAATAACAGCACAATTAACTGATATGTTTAACAACATTGAAAACGCGACTGCCGAAGCAGAATATGTTGTTGTTGGTGATTATTATGCAAATGACGACCCAGCAACGACACCAAGCAAATATGTAAAACTTTACAGCGTTAAGTTTGATATGGTTCCTCTTTCTGTTACTGAAATTGGAATGGTTGTTGATGTATATAAGCATTTCTCCCATGACAACAGCCTCCGCGTCGGCGGAGTGTAATATAAGAAACCAACAGAAAGAGGAAACCGATGAAGAGTAACTTAAAAATTATTCTGTTTTATCTGGTGCTG
>JAGBBH010000003.1 GCA_017938505.1 Clostridia bacterium
GTTGCTCCATCAAGCCCTCCAAAAAGACCTCTATTTGAAACAAATTCCGTTTTTTCTCCTCCCAAATTAAGGTTGAGAATTCTATAATTATTACCGTTATACACCCCTTTGAAGAATGTTGTAAACCCATTCCCAATTGGAGCAAATTCAACTCCATTCATATTTATATCTGCAGTTTGGTTGATAATACAGTTCTCAAATGTCGTTCCATTTGCTACCGCTTTTGACAACGCCATCAAATCATTCGAGCTGTCAACATTATAAACTTTTCTTGTATCCCCAAGAGTTGAACTTGTTGTGCTTAATGAGTAAAATTGTGCTACAATATTCAAACTTGTCAACCTCTTGCTTGCATTTAAATTTGCTTCTAAAAGATTGTCGTTTGCAAATTTATAGCCCTTTTGATTGTTTAACAACTTTCCGTCAGACAAATAGAATCCCGCAAAGATATAGTTTGAATTGCTATAAGCATATACGCCCGATGTCAACTCAGTGAAATTGCCAGAAATCGTTATTGGTACAAGATAGTATACCGCGGCAGCATTTATTGGTGCATTGCCAATATTTCCTTGTCGCCCCTCAACATTTGCAGAAAAACCAAACCCAGAAACCGAAGAAACCGTTGACGAATCAACTTTAATTTCAATTGTCAAAGGATATTTATCTAATTTGAAGTAGTTATACATATACAAGTCTATTGAAGTATCACCCGTTCTGCCATCATTATCGAAATTGTCATCATACTTGAAGTTTGACTGCGAATAGTTCGCACCATATTTCCAAAGCATATAATTCAAAAGCAATGAACGACTGCCATTCAAATTTACACTTGACGCATTTGCAACTGCTGTTGATGTTGTTGCATCTGTAAATGATGTTTTGTAAAATTCATATCCATAAAATGTGTTTCTTGAAAGAGTAAACCCCTCACTCAAAAACAGGCCTTTGGAATCCTTTGGTCCAGACGCCCAAACATTTCCACCTCGTGGATTTATGTTGTTTTCACTGTAATAATCAAGTCCTGTGTTTAAAGAATTCGTAAATGACGAATCATCATATTTATCTGTTCTGTTTTGCAAATAGAACTTGAATTCAATTTCTTGTCTATCAACATATAAATAAAATCTGTCTGTGTAAATTGAAGTGAAATAGTTTCCATCTCTATCAAGGTCGATTATGTCTAAATAATCAATAGAGAATCCAAGATTAACAACGGAGTTTTCAATTTTCAAATTTAAAGTCATATATTCACTACTTGCACTGCGAATATGTTTTGACTTGTCTTGAACGGTCGCAAGATCTGTCGCATAATTTCCAGTCATAGTCAAAGGTGTTGATGTTTTAGTTGTGGGATTAAATCCTGTATATTCATACAATCTATATTGATATCCAATTCCTGCCACAAAATTTATTGCACTATTATTTATCATCGTGTATTCTCTTGATGTTTCGCTGTCCCACAGATTTATTACATACGCCTTATAGATAACTGAATCGAACACAACATTAATATTTGTTTGTAGCTTATATAAAAAATTCGATCTTGTTGCCTCTCCACAACCATTTTCGCCATTCACTGTAAAGGATGTTGACCCAGCAATCGAATATACCTTGCTACCCAAATATGGAGTTACCTTAATGTGAAAAGTATCTTTGTAATAGAAATAGCCATCAGCCGTTCTTCCATAATGTCCGCTTGGCACAACAATCTCTGCCCTTCCTTCTCCTTCACCAGAATATGAGAATTTTACTTTCTTTGATTTGCTAGCAACATCAAAGCGAACTGTTACAATGTTGTTGTCCTTATAACTTGAGGCAACAAACAAAAATGTGTCAAAATATGTGTAACCGCCTTCCGTTCTAAACTTTGTCCTAGGAGAAGAGCTTGCTTTCCCATAAATTATAGGAACCGCATAAACAATTCCATCTGTCAAGAAATTTGTAAAATCCACAGTGGTTTGCGTTGACACAAGGTTTCGCCCTTTTGATGTTGCCAACTGCGATTTAAATGTAAAATAATCTGAATTATACCAATATCTAAATGATGCTTGTCTATGAACTCCATTTACAAATACATAATCACTTTGGGTTGACGAATTATATGTGTTATAAACGCAAGAAATTTCACTGTTTGAAGAAGTTTCTTCTTCATAAGTTTGCCCAACATCTGTTTGAGAAGGTTTGCTCCAATACATTTGAACATCCATTTCTCTAAAAACGGCCATAGGAACAACCAGATAACTCCAATTTCCGCCTGTTATCGAACAACTTTCTGAAAAGCCACAATAACCATCAGGAATAACAAACCATTGCCCGTCTGAATTGTAATATGAATATACAGACGACCAATATGTTGAGTTTGTTAACTTATTGTAAAGACTTCTTGTCGACGAAAAGTCCGACGAAGTGTACCTGCAATTGTCTAACGATGGTGCCGATCCTCCATAGGTATCACTAAAATATCTATAGGTTCCTGTTGTCTTAGAAAATCTCCAGCAATTTGAAATTGCCGTGTCACCATTTGCGTGCCCAACATAATTGCATCCACCGGAACCGCCAACATAACCGTAATTAACACATTTGTCAATTGTCACATATGTTGTGTCTACAGTGTTGATTGCCCAACCAACAACACCTCCTGCCGACGGAGCAGAATTGTCATCAGTGTATGTGGAAATTGAACCATAATTGCCACAATTTGATATGTTTACATTATATGTTCCACTATCCGTTATAACGCTTCCTAAAATTCCACCAAATCCACCCGTGGCTCGAGTGTCAAACAGACCTCCATCGACCGTCCCAAAGTTTGCACAATTTTTTATCGTTACAGCCTTTGTGTCGCCAACAATCCCCCCAACATTAACATCTTTCCAGTCTGCCATATATCCTGGACCATCTACTTTGCCATAGTTAAAGCAGTTCTCAATTGTTCCTCCAGCATTACCAACAATTCCGCCCATACCCTGAGAAGAGTATCTGTTCGCATCATACCCACAATGCCATGAACTTACATCACCAGAATTTACACAACCTTTCACAGAGTCTGAATAACCCGCAATACCACCAACACTTATGACACGAGTCTGAATAGAACTGGCATACACACGACATCTATTCATACAATTTTTCACAGTACCAGAGCCTATAATTCCACCAATGCGTGCACCGTCTGAGCTTCCACCCGTAAGACCAACACCAGGAGTCCCGCTGTCAGTTTCATGGTTTGCGTTGACACAATCGGTTGCACTCCCCTCGCCAACAATTCCGCCTACATACTCTACAGGCCAGTCAACTCTCACATCTAAATCGGCATTGACAACATTTTTTGCATTTCCAGATCCAATCGCACCACCAACACGAGCAGTTCCACTTGAGTTGCTAACTTGAATAAGTCCTGAAAGCGTAATGTTTTTTATTTCACAAGGATCTTGAACATTATCATAAATGCTATCGCTTCCTTTGACAACCCCGACATGTGTATCATATGAAACACTAGAAAAATAAGGCAAACAAGTTCCATCATCATTTTGTCTTTCAACAATATTATTCGTATTTGTCAAAACGCTTGGTGCGCAATATTGCACATCATGTTCACTTTCAATATACATTCTTATGCCATAAATTGCATGTCCGTTCCCATCAAGAGACGCACAGTCAAGTGGATGAAGGTTTTTTCCAGCCATGTTTAAGTTTCTTCCAAGTTTATAACTTCTTTCCCAAAATACCCCATTGTTATCACATCCTGGAAAATACTCCCCATATGTATCTTTCCAATCTCGAAGGTAATAATATGGTTTGTATGTCCTGCTTGACACAGATCCATCTTCATTGGTCCAATAACTTACACGAACCATTAAATGATAATAGTCTGCGTCCGACTCTGTAATCCTACCTCCTTCTCGAAAATATTCATAAAATTTATTACTAAATGTATTAGAAGCATCGCCCCCAACTTCCGAGCCTCCTCCATTGTTTGATTTGAGATATTCATACATTGCAAGTTCTTTTTCATATTCATATCGAAAACTGCATCGCCAAACCGCTTCGGCAAAGTCATCTGCTGTATTTAGTGTAGTCGCCTTTGCAGAAACCTCTCCTTCTCTTTGCGCAAGAGTCCCTTCTTTTTCCCAATCTTTTGCATTAATCCAATCTTCTACATATCTACCTTCTTCTGGTGCAGAAAGTTTTGGCGATGATAAATCTAATGATATTATTACGCCACCACCACATAATACTAATGCCATAAAAATGGCTGAAAGTATAACAAAAATCTTCTTCATAAGTTTATTATAAACAATATTTGACAAATTTCAAAGAATTTTTACAACATTTTTAATAATTTTTAGACTTTTTATATAATTTATTATATAAATATTCAAAATCTAATATTTTTACACTAAACAGGAGCTTACACAATAAAAAATAAAAGCCTTTCGACTTTTATTTTTTTCATTTTTCTGTTTAATCGACCAAGTTATAAACACCAAGAAAACGCTTCTTAATTATTTCTTGTCCTGAACTTAGCCTATCATTTGTCTGTTTAATTTTCGTCGTTTCCAAAATTTCAAATTTTAAACCGTGGTCAACAACACATTTTTCTCCCTTTCCGACAAAATATACCGTTTTGCCAGTTTTTTCAAAATTGACAAATTTAACCCCTTTTCTATATCTTGCACTGATAGGAATTTGCAATGCATTTAGGTTTTTTACATAACCATTATTTGTTATAATCATATAACTTTCACACATATTTTGTCCTGCAAAAACAACGGTTTCTTTGTCATCAAGATTAATTCCTTTGACACCACCTGAAACTCTACCTTGAATTGCGACTTCACTCTTTTCAAAATTGACAACATTTCCATTTTTGCTGAACATAATAAAGGTTTTTCCCTTAACTTCTTTTTCAGCATTAATAAGTTTGTCGCCTTCTGAAAGTTTGATTGCTTGGTAGTAAGTTTTTGCAACAATCATATCCTTCATTGTGCTTCGTTTAACCATTCCGTTCTGCGTAAAGAATACAATTTCTCCCTCATTTTCAGCCTTAACAATTGCAACCGGAGTCTCCATAATGTCAATTGTTTTGTCAAGTTGCTTGAGAGGAATTCCCTTTTCTCTCCATTTTGCCTCTGGCAAACTTGCAACATTGGCCTTAACACAATTTCCTTTGTCTGTAAAGATTAAGATTGTGTCAGAAGAATGAACTTCCATCATCGTTGTATGAATGTCAAACAAAGTTGAATTGTCTGTTATTGTTTTTTGTGATTTTGAATAGTTTTTCACACTCACTTTTTTAAGTGTTTTCCCTGCAGAAAGAGTTACGAGATAATCTTTTGTATCTTCCATATCTTCAATCTTTGCAAGCACAATTTCATCACTCTTAATTTCTTTGGACCTTCTTGGAGTGTTAAACTTTTTCTTGATTTCCAAAATTTCTTTTTTAACAACTTCCAATTGCAATTTTTTAGAATTTAGAATCGCTTCCAATTCTTTAATTCTTATCTTCAAATTAGCAAGTTCTTCTTCCAGTTTGTTAACTTCCAAATTAACAAGTCTTGCAAGACGCATATCCAAAATTGCTTGTGCCTGTTTTTCCGAAAGTTTAAACTTATCTCGAAGTCTTTGCTTTGCTTCTGAAACATTTGCTGAAGTTTTAATGATTTTTATCACAGCATCAATGTTTTTAATTGCAACAAGAAGTCCTTCAACAATATGTGCCCTATCCCTTGCAACATTGAGGTCAAACTTGGTTCTTCTGACAACAACATCTCTTTGGAAGGCTGTGTAATATGAAATGATGTCAAGAAGTCCAAGAAGTCTTGGTTTTCCCCCTGCGATTGCAACCATATTGATTCCATAAGAGATTTGCAAATTTGTAGATTGGAAAAGATAACCCAAAATCTTCTTTGCGTTTGCTTCTTTTTTCAAGCGAATAACCGCTCTCATACCATTTCTATCACTTTCATCTCGAATTTCACTAATGACTGAAAGTTTATCTTTATTTTTTTCTTTAAGTTCTGCAATTTTTTGCAGAAGGAGTGCTTTGTTTACTTGATAAGGAAGCTCTGAAATAACCAAACTTTGCTTATCTCCTTGTTGCTCAATGCCGACTTTTGCACGAACAACAATTTTTCCTTTTCCTGTTTCATACGCACTTTTTAAACCGTCGCCAAAGATAAGTTCTCCGCCTGTTGGAAAATCTGGGCCTTTGACAATTTTCATCATTTTGTCAAGAGTTATGTCTGGGTTGTCAATATATGCAACCACGCCATCAATAACTTCCCCCAAATTATGTGGAGGAATGTTTGTTGCCACACCAACCGCAATTCCAGAAGTTCCATTTACAAGAAGGTTTGGAAATCTTCCTGGTAAAACTTCAGGTTCTTTCAAAGTATCATCAAAGTTAAGTCCCCAACGAACAGTGTCTTTCTCTAAATCACGAAGAAGCTCCATAGAAAGAGGAGTCATTCTTGCTTCCGTATATCTCATTGCCGCTGCACTGTCGCCATCAATCGAACCAAAGTTTCCATGTCCATCAATCAGCGGTGCTCTCAAAACAAAATCTTGCGACATACGAACCATTGCATCATAAACAGAAGAGTCGCCGTGTGGGTGATATTTACCCATACAGTCGCCGACAATTCTTGCTGATTTTCTGTATGGTTTATCTGGCGTAAGGCCAAGTTCAAGCATAGAATATAAAATTCTTCTTTGAACAGGCTTCAATCCGTCCTCAACTCTTGGCAAAGCTCTGTCCATAACAACGCTTTCTGTGTAAGGAATCATCGAATCGTGCAAAACTTCTTCCAATGGTTTAAAAAGAATTCCACTGCCACCAGCAGAACCCCCATTTGAAGTCCCGCCATTGCCAGCACCACTCCCTTCAGATTGTGCGTCTTCTGCCAAATCAGTCAGTTCATTCGACTCAACCTCCAAATTCTCTGTTTGAACTTGGTCCTCTGTCTTGATTTTTGTTTTTCGTGTTTTTTTAGAAACATCTTCAAGTGAAGTCGATTGTTTGCTCATTCCCCAAATGTCAAGCTGCCCCTTTGCTGTTGAAGTGTCTTTTTCTTCTTTTTTTTCTTCCATTTCAGGAACAAGAAGTTCATCATAACACATTTGCCCTTCAATTGGTTCAATTACATTTGGTTTAAATTCTTCAGTTTCTTTTTTCTTACTCACAACATATCCTCATAAAAATATTTTTTTGCCTTAAACTTTTTGTCCTAATCAACTTTTTTGTAATCTCTCATAAAAGTGTCAACTCTGTCAAAGTTTGCGTGTTGGCCAATGTATGCTTTTCTTGCATCAATGTCATCACCCATCCAAGTTGTAATCATTTTTTCTGCTTGTGCAGCATCTTCAATTGTAACTTGCACCAAGGTTCTGCTTTCTGGAGCCATTGTAGTTTCCCAAAGTTGTTCAGGGTTCATTTCACCAAGACCTTTATATCTTTGAATCATATAACCTTTGCCTGCACTTGCCACAGCATTTGCAAGTTCTGCATCAGAATAGACATATTTTTCATAGTCTTTTTTATACACCTTATAAAGTGGAGGAAGTCCAACAAAGAGGTGCCCATCAGTGATGAGTTGTCGCATATAGCGATAGAAGAATGTGCAAAGAATTGCTCTAATGTGGAACCCGTCAACATCGGCATCTGACAAGATGATAACTTTGTTGTAACGCAAACTAGAAAGGTCAAAATCTTCCCCAAAACCGGTTTCAAGTGCAGAAATGATTGTTCTTATTTCTTCATTTGCAAGCACTTGGTCAACACGCTTTTTCTCTGCATTCAATGGTTTCCCACGAAGTGGCAAAATTGCTTGATATTTTCTATCTCTACCCTGTTTTGCAGAACCGCCCGCAGAATCTCCTTCCACGATAAACAATTCACTTTTTTGCTTATCCCTTGAAGTTGATGCTGCAAGTTTTCCAACAAGATTAAAATTTTCCGCATTGTTTTTTGCACGAGTAAGTTCTTTCGCTTTCTTTGCCGCAAGCCTAACCTTTGCTGCTTGTTTTGCTTTGTTGATAATAATTTCTGCATAAGTTGCGTTTTTCTTATCTGCAAGCAGTTCTCCCAATTTTTGAATTGAAAGTGCCTCAACTTCTGTTCGCGCTTCAGGATTTCCAAGTTTTGTTTTTGTTTGCCCTTCAAACTGAACATTGCTCATCTTGACATTAACAATTGTTACCAACCCTTCTCTGAAATCCTCTCCTAAAAGATTTGGTTCTTTTTCTTTCAAGAAGTTGTTTGCACGAGCATAGTCATTAAAAACTTTTGTAAATGCACTTTTAAAACCGATTTCGTGCATACCACCTTCTGTGGTTGGAATGTTGTTTACATAAGAAAATGTGTTTTCTGTATAACTGTCTGTTGACACAAAACTCACTTCCAAATCGACAATCTTGCTTTCTGCAACAAAATACATTGGTGTTTTAAAGAGAGCATTTTTGCCCTCAACAAGATAAGAAACATAATCTCTAATTCCACCTTCATAATGGAACTCTTCTGTTTGGGAAATTCTCTCATCTGTTACAACAATTCTGAGTCCCTTGTTCAAGAAAGCAAGTTCTCTTGCTCTTCTTATAATTGTTTCAAAACTGAATTCTTGCTTGCCAAACACCCTATCATCAGGAAGAAAAGAAACTTGCGTTCCACTTGTCTTGCTTGTTCCAACCATTTTGAGTGGAGCAACAGGAATTCCACTATGTATTTTCCCCTTGGCGTCTTCAAAAGAATGGAACTCAACCATATATTGTTTTCCGCCCTTGTTTACAACAACCTTGCACCAACGAGAAAGTGCGTTTGTAACAGAAGCGCCAACGCCGTGCAACCCACCTGAGAATTTGTAGTTTTCATTGTTAAACTTTCCGCCCGCGTGCAAAGTCGTGTAAACAACCTCAACGCCACTTTTCTTAAGCGTAGGGTGCATATCCACAGGAATTCCACGGCCATTGTCTTCAACAGTTGCACTTCCGTCTTTGTTTAAAACAATTCTAATTGTATCGCCAAAACCATTTGAAATTTCATCAATAGCATTATCAACAATTTCCCATAAGATGTGATGATATCCCCTAGAACTGGTTGTTCCGATATACATTCCGGGTCTAAGTCTAACCGCATCAAGACCATCTAAAACGACAATATCTTTTGATTCATACTTCTTTTCTGCCATTATAAAAACTCCAATTTAATTTCAATATGATTATATTCTATCACAAATTTTAAAAATATTAAAACAAAAAACGCCCTTTTGCCATAAATTAATGGCATTTTTTAGATTTTTTACTATTGACAACGACTTATGTATATGATAATATAATTATATCTTTAAGCATTTATAGGAGGATTTTATGAAAAGAAAACACAAATATCAAGACTATTTCAATGCAATCGGGACTTACACTGTTGCAAACCCAACAGAAGTTAACAAAGCAATTTGGGGGCTTATGAAGCACTGCGAGTTGGAACTTGTTCAAACTAAATATTCAGATGCACCAGAATATGTTGAAAGAAGAGAGGCGGCAAATTCATTGAAAGAAACACTATATGATTTGTTTGAGAGTCACTGCGTTTTGAAACCATCATACATTACAGGAAATCAAAAAGTGAGAGTTTTGAGAGTTGATGCAATGCAATTTCCAGAAAGTGCCAACAAACTTCTCATTGAAATGCACAAAGGTGTAACAGGAGAATTCAAAAAAAGCACACAAACTGCCAATACAAAAGAAAAGACTTTGTAAAATCTATAATTAACAACTAAAATTAAAAGAGTCTATTTATGAAAAAGAAGGAAATTTTAAAAAACCAAACCAGCGAGTGTGAATTTTATGTTTTTCCAACAAAAGAACTTTGTGTGCAATATGCACACATTAAAATTGAAGCGGCATTAAAAGAATATAAACCGCTGGCAAGAAAGTTGAAAAAATCCAGAAAAATTTTAAAACCTATTCACGACATCGGAAAAGTTCTCGCCATTTCTGCCCTGCCATTGATGATTGCTGGTTGTGCCTTTTTGACAATTGGAACAAATATGCAATATAAAATGGAATTAGAAAACTTTGCCAACTCGCAGGACTATAAAATTGAATTACAGTCCGACCTTTCTATCCTTGAACAACAACTTGAAAATGGTGAAATATCTGGAAAAGAATATGTAAAACAACTTGGAAAAGTTGGAAAAAACTCTTATATTGAAGACAAAATGGAAAAATATCCAGAATATTCCAACCTTCCAAAATCCGACAAAGTGCAAAAAGCATACACTCATTCTGCTGTGTGCTACATTGCAGAAGCAACAACCTTGACCGCAAGCGGAGCCCTGGGAATTACGAAAAAAGCAATTGAAAAACGAAACAAAAAGAAAATAAAAAAATATAATGAAAAATATCCGTTTATGCCAATAAAATAGAAAAGGGAGAAAATATAATGTTACCAATTTTTTTACAAGACATTGAATGGGGATCAGATGGCGGAAAGATAATTCCCCACAAACCAAGCGAAAAAGAAAAATTAAAAGCAGAAAAAAAATTGAAAAAAGCAAAACTTAAAAAAACAAAAATTTTAAGAAAATCGAGAAAATATGCAGAAAAAGGTCATTCAGACATATTTTCTTTCTCAACAAAATATTACAGAGAAATGTATGGAGATAATAAAGTTGACGACGCTATCGTTGACGCTTACAAATTTGCAAAACTTAAAAAAAGACACAAAATAGTAAAGGCAACAAGTCAAATTTTGCGTTATCCTGCAATTGCCGTTGGCATTGGTTCTTTGATTGCTGGACTTATGGTAAATGCCTCTTTCTCCGACACTATCAATCATTTTAAAGAAACTGCCGAATATCAAGAAATGCTTCACGAAGAAATTGCAGCCGCGAACAAGGCCTATGCAAACGGCAAAATCTCTGAATTTGAATATGTGGACAAAATTGAAGTCCTTGATGATGAGAGCCACATTAAACAAATGATTCAAAACACAACATCTCCAAAATATCAAGAAGAAGTTGAGAAATATAACAAGAATTATGATGCTGTTGACGCTTGGCTTAATTCCTCTATCGCCGTTCTTGGCGCTGGCGTTGGTGTCGGCATTGCATCTGCTTGTATGAGCAATTCAGAAGAAAAAAAGAAAAAAGAAATTCACGACAAATATAAGTTCTCTGTTCTTTAAAACAAACAGAAATCAAAAAAACATATCAAGATTGATATGTTTTTTCTTTTTTTCAATTATGCAACCACAACATAATCAAAAGAAAGGGTTGCACCTTGACAATAAACAATTGCAGTTCTTCTCACAGAACTTGTTTCACTCAAATCAAAATTTTCCACTTTAACAAGTTCACTTTCAACAGAAATGCATGCAACTCTTTTTCCATTAACATCAAAACAAAGTAAACTCAAATCTTGCAAAGTTTGATAATCCCCCACCTTAAATTCCAAGACATCAGAACCTGCCACATAAGGGTCTGGATAGAATTCCAAACTGCTATAAACAACAGAATATTCAAAACTGAAAGAAAATTTGTGATAGTTTATTGTTGCAACAAAAACTCCAGCATCAGCACTTGAAAAATTTAGAAAATTAGATTTATCAACCACAACCTCTGTTCTAGAATTATCACTCAAAAGAAGTTCAAGTTTAACTTCATCAAAAGCAAGGGTTTCTCCAACAACGAATTGTTTTTTGATGTTCTTGACTTCTTTAATTTCAACAATGCTAGGGTCAGAAATTACCGTCGCTTGTGATTTATAAAGTTGAATTTCAACATCTTGACTTGACGCAATTGCATCTTTCTTAAGAATAAGCCTGTTTGAATCATAAGTGAATTTTGCAACAACATTTTTTGAAAAGAAAGTAGAATAGTCCTTATCATCAATTCTTTTTAAATCATAATTATAAATCGTTTCAATAAGTCCGTTTGTAGCAATTCTTTTTACAATTTTCAAACTGCCAGAATAGTCTGGACAGAATGATGCCACTTCAAACAAGCAACCATCAACTGCCAAACTTGATTTGCCAACATAAGTCGCATCGCTAGAAAAATAGAAAACAGAATAGTTGAAAGTCGTAAACAAATTTCCAAACTTAACAGTTGCAGTTCTATAGAGTTTGTCGCCACTTTTCGTTACTTCGTCAGTGTAAAAATCTTCAAGTTCAACTTCACTAAATGTTTTAGTTGCAACCGTTACTCCATAAAAATCGCAACACTTAATTTTATAATCTCCCCTGTTTAATTTTTCATTGATTTCAAAATCGAAATCATATTCAGGGTCATAAAGTCCAATGCTTTTATATTCAACCGTGTAAGGAAGTTCAATGTAGAAATCTTCATAATAAATTGTCATCTTAAAATTTCCAACATTTCTAGTTGAAAAGTTTGCAACATTTGATGCCTGCAAATCAACCACCTTAAAATTTTCCTTCCCTCCGCTAAGTTTAAGATAAATCTTTGCACCTTTGGTTGAAAGAGGTTCATTTACATAGAAATTTTGGTCAATTGCAGTAACATTTTCAATTCCCAAAATTTCAGCCTCACCACCAGATGAAGCCTGAGAATTTGGATATAAAAAACAGCCCAAAATAATTGTGCAACCAACAATCATTAACACTAAAGAAACTATTGTGAAATATGAATTTTTTACAATTTTCATTTAACCTCCTACGCACCAACTTTTTGACAGCGTGGACTCAAATGATATCATTTTTCTTTGGAAAGTGTCAAACGATTTTCAACAATTTTTTAAATTTTTTCTAAAAATTTTATATATTTCGACATCTTTCGCATATAAATAGATTATGATTGAAAATAAGAGCAATAACAATTTGTCATCAAAAACAAAA
>JAGBBH010000007.1 GCA_017938505.1 Clostridia bacterium
TACTTTGACTACTTTGGGACAGGATAGTTTTGCTGATTGTGGGGCATTGTGGCAGGTTGTTCTGGAAAATTCCGGATTGACAACAATTCCGGTAACTTGTTTTAGAAATTGTGTTTCGCTGAGTACTATCAATGCTCCTTATGTGCAAACGATTGGGATTTCTGCTTTTGAAAACTGTAGTTCGATAACTGTCATTGTAGATGGTTCTGCAGCTAGTTCTACGGCATATTTTGGAGATTTGCAGGCAATAGGAAAATATGCGTTCTCTAATTGTGATGGGTTAAATTATGCGGCTTTAACTGATTGTGTAACGATTGATGAAAGTGCCTTTGAAGGTTGTGATATAGTGCATATGTTTAATTTGCCAAGCGTAACAACTTTAGGCAAAAATGTCTTTAAAAATTGTGTGGCTTTGGAGATGGCTTATCTAAATGATTTGACAACTTTGACAGAAGGAACTTTTTACGGATGTAAAAAATTATACGAAGTAGATTTGCCTAAAGTTGAAACTGTGGGAAGTCAAGCATTTTACGATTGTGAAGGGTTGACCGCATTGACAAATGTTTTTCCTAATAATGATTGTGTAAGTTTGCCTGCATTAAAAACTGTGGGAAGTCAAGCGTTTGCCGAATGTTCGGCTTTGGCGACGGTTGATTTGCCGACTGTTACGACGATTGGAGGATATTCTTTTTACAACTGTGCTGCACTTACCTCGGTTGATTTGCCAGCATTGACGACTATCTCAAGTTATGCATTTGCTGTTTCTAGTGCTTGTTCGGGTTTGCAGGAATTTACAATTGGAGAAAGCGTTGCGACAATAGGCGGGGCGGCTTTTCAAAATCGAACAATACAAAACCTTTACTTTAACCCTACGAATGTTTCTGGAAATCTTGGTCCTTTGACAGTAACAGATTTGCACATCAGAAAAGACATTACGGGTGCTGCTCAAGTTTCTGCATCATTTAAAGATGTTTCTGTTGGAAATATTCATATCTATTCAAAAGGCACGACTTTCGCCGCAAATTGTTTCGATTTGTCGAGCAGATATAATGTTTTTCTTGAATTTAATGATGCTGTTGATGGCAGTTGGCTTACTCATTTTATGGCGACTGATATTGTCGTTAATTTGGGGGAAGCGGATGTTTCAGACGATGGAAAAGGAATTCTTTATTCAAAAAATCAACTTATTAATGATTATTATAAATATGTTGCGTTGATGATTCATTCTGGTGATGAAATTTCAGGTTATAACGCATACCAAAGAGGTTATACGATTGAGGTTTCTGCTTATGACATTGCGCATCCAACTGTGTATGGTGGGGGATATTTTAAAGTTGGTGCTACTGATTATGGCGACCACGCAGTTCTTCAAAGTGCAACAAAGATATCTCAAACATTTACCATTTTAAACAAAAACGCTTATGCTGCCGTTGGGGTTGAAGTTAATGGCTCAAGTGTTGGCAATGTTTCGACTTATACATTGACATATGCCGACACATATCAGACTGTTGTGGCTAAATTTGAACTTCAGGGATATGTTGTTGAAGTTGTTTGTGGCACTAATGGAACTTTTGAGGTCTTGTCAGAAGCAGTTGAAATTGAAACGGGCAAATATCAAGTTATACCAAGCGTGGAATTTGAAGTTAAATTTATTGCAAATACTGGGTATAATGTTGACACTTTGTCTTGTGATGGAACTCCACAAACGATTACAAAAACATCAGAGGTTACATACTCGATTGCGTCAGTTAATTCGCCAAAAACAATTGAAGCGACATTTGCCAAAATTGTTTTGACCATTGCAATTAATTGTGGTGAATTTGGGCAAATAACTTCAAGCAGTGGAACTATTTTCACAACAAGTGGCACAGATTCTGTTGAATATGGAGATAGCAGAACATACACGATTAAACCAACCGCAGTGAGTCATAAAATTGGCAAAGTTGCTGTTGATGGCACAGAACAAACATTGAGCAGTGTTGAGGAAATGGTTGTTGTTTTGTCGAATGTTATAAACAATGACAGAAGTGTGTTGGCAGAATTTGTTGTTAGAACTTATGAAATAAGTGTGTCATTTGACGCTTCTGGTGGTATTGTTACTCCGGATACTCAAATTGTAAATTATGGAGATGATTTTGAATTTGAAATTAGACCAGACAAAGCAAATGGTTATAGAATTGAAAAGATTGTTATTAATGGTTTGAATGATATTGCAGAAGCCCTTGATGAAAGTGTTCTTGAAAACAACTACAAATATAAATTTGTAAATGTTACAGAGAACAAGTCGCTTGAAGCAACATTCGTTTTGAGAACTTACACGATTGTTCTTAATTTTGATGGACAGGGGAGTTTGTCGGCTGTTGATGGCAGTCTTGATGTTCAACACGGAAGTGATAAAGAAATTAATGTCAGTCCAGAGAAAAATGATGGATATGAGATAAAATCACTTAAGGTTGGAGGGGTTGACAAAACCTCAGATTTGTCAGCTGATGACATTTTGAATGGGTGTGTGTATGTTATTTCAAATGTTCAATCAGACACACAAGTTTTTGTTACATTCGGATTGAGAGTCTATGTGATTACAACCACCTGTGGAACGGGCGGGACATTGACTCCAGAGGGCGGAACAAATGAAGTTGAACACGGAAAAGATAAGATATATACAATTACCCCAACCTCAATTGATGGTTATAGAATCGACTCAGTTCTTGTAGATGGTTATGAACACTTTGTTGATGAAGCAGACAAATTCGGAGAAATCACTGTTAAAGTTGAAGGAGTTGTCGCAAATGGAAGAACAATTGTGGTAAGTTTTGTTCTTAGAACATACACTGTTACGGCTTCCACTGATGGAAACGGAACAATTACTCCAACTTCAACAACGATAATTCACAATGAATCAGTAACATTCCATATCACTCCTGATGCTGACCACAGAGAGTTTACACTCTTTAAGGGAACAGATGAAATTTCTACGAATTCAGGCGAGTGTGATGTTTCGGTAGTTATTACAGACCATTCAGTTTTCTATGTGGAATTTGAACTTATTCCAGATATGTATTATACAGTTATTCACTGGCAAGAAAGTTTGACTGAAACGCCAGAAAATGTTGGTGGGGTTTATTATAGCCAAAAAGATGTTCAAACATCTGAAGGGCAAGTTACAGATTATACTGCGGCAACAACCAAGACATACACTGGGTTTGAAACTCCAGCAACCGTTGACCAACAAGAAATTAAAAGCGATGGTTCGACAGTTGTAAACATTTATTATAACAGATTGTCTTATCAAATTGCACTTGTTAAGGGAGAGGGAATTACTTCGGTGTCAGGTGAAGGAACTTATAAGTTTGAACAAACAATCACCATTTCTGCTGAAGTTGAAAATGGTTATGTTTGGAAAGAATGGGTTTCTGGAGTGCATACCAATGCTTCCCAAAGTTATACATTTAATGTTCCTGCAGACAGCATTGAATATACCGCTACGACAACTTTGCAAAAATATAAAGTGTCAATTGAGGCTGTTTATCACGGAACGCTTGAACAAACAACGACAGTAAATCTTAATGAAGTTACACTTAAAGACACATTGACATTTAAGGCAACTCCAGAGGTTGGGTATGATTTGCAAATTACCACCGTTGATGGCAGTGAAGTTTTAAATGATGCTGGTCAGTTTAGTTTGACTGATGTTCGTCAAAATTTGTCAGTTGGTGCGATTTTTGTTGCTCGTTCAGGAATTAGATATACAGTTCGATTTTTGCAAGAAAATTTAGATGGCTCTGGTGAATTGTATGATGGGTTATATTATACATTTGAAAGTTCTCTTGAAATGACGGGCACAACTGACGAAATGACAGCTGTCGATGAAAGCTCGCTTGTAAACAAATATGATGGATACGCTGTGCAAACAATCAATCAAGAAGTTGTTTTGGGAGATGAAAGCACGGTTGTTGATGTTTACTTCAACAGAATTGAATATTTTGTTACACTAAGCAGTGATGAAGGAATCAAGTCTTTAAAACTTAATGGAAACGACTATATTGCACCAAAGAAATTTAAGTTTGGAACTGAAGTTGAAGTTAAGGCAGAAACCAAAGAAAGCCACACTTGGGATAAGTGGATTGATATGGCAGATGAAAAGGTTGGGTATGCCAATGCAACCCACAAAATTATTGTGCCAATCAATGGAATTGAATTGAAGGCAACTTCTAACATTATTACTTTCAATATCTCTATTTTCAGCGGTATTAATGGAGCAATTAAATTTAAAGAAACGACTGTAGGTTCTGGCGCTACTGACATTGTTAGCGTAAATTATGGAACTGATGGAAGATTTGTGTTTACTCCAAACCATGGATATAGAGTTCAAAGCATTGCGATAAATTCAATTGCTATTTCTACAACTGATTTGAACAATGCAATAGAAACAAATGAATATAGAATTCAAGGTATTAAAGCAGACTATACAATTGATGTTAACTTTACTAGAATTACCTATGAAATTGAAGTTGCTGTAATTAGAAACGGAAAAGCTGTGAGTGGCGACACGGTCATTGACCCAACAGCACCAAAGGTTTTAAAGGTGTTGTTTAATGACAGTTTGACTATCTCTTTTGTGGGTGATGAAGGATTCAGGGTTAAGTCTGTTAAGATTGTTAGAGGAAAGGACTCTGAAACTCAAGGAGAACTTGCTGAATATGAATTCAAAAATGTTGATTGTAATTGTTCTTTGCAAGTTGAGTTTACGATAAAAACCTATAAGATTGAATTTGAAATTAAAGGCGGCGGTTCAATTTCTTGTGAAATGCCTTTGAACATCATTGAACACGGAGATAACAGAACATTGGTTATTTCTAAAAAGAAATATATCTATGCTTATGATATTTATGTGAATGGCAAATTGGTGACTCCTAAAAATGACCAAGTTATCATTCAAAACATTAAAGAAGACATTGTGGTTAAGGCTGTCTTTAAAGATTCAAGAAACTTCTTTGGACTTCCAACAAGCACTTGGGTGATAATTATCACTACAACGGTCTTTATGATTTGTGTTATTATTTTTGCAGTTAAGATGAACTCAAAGCACAGAAAGAAAAAGAGAGAAGGTTTGCTTGTTGAAAATGCATTGAACTATGAACCAGAAGAAGGTTTTGTTGAAACTCAAGGTGGAGTGGTAAAGGTTTCACAACAACCTAGACCTGCAAACGAAGTTAAAGGGGGACAAAGCAAAACAGCTACGCAACAAAAGATTCAAGCAACGCCGGCACAAAATGTGCAACAAAAAGTGAAATTGCCTCCAAAACCAACAAATGGTTCTGGGCAAGGAACTTCTGCACAGGCGAACAACTCCGCAAATGCGGGAAGGGGAGTGGATTTGCCAAAACCACCGAATTCACTTAAAAAATAGAAAATAAAAATGCGAATTAATTTAAATTCGCATTTTTTATTGTATAAGCAAAATCATTGTCTGGTTTGGGGTTTGCTGACAAAAAATTCTTTTCTTCGTGTTAAGATAAACCTGTAGTTGCTACAAAAAATCAAATCACAAAGCATTTAACATAACAAAAGCAAATGCCATAGTCAAAGTTGTGATTTTTTACGAAAAATTTTTTTTAGACAAATAAAAAAACGCCAGTAAATATGGCGGTCTTTTTCGTTTGGTGCCGAAGGTGGGAGTCGAACCCACATGAAGTTGCCCTCGCAAGATTTTGAGTCTTGTGCGTCTGCCATTCCGCCACTTCGGCTAACTATTGTGTTTTGAACAATGAATTTTTTAAATCTATTGCTTAAAACTTTTGTGAACGAGTTTATTTTAGCACATTACATTATTTTTTACAAGTGTTTTTAAACATTTTTTTAAAATTTTTAGTTTTTATTGTGAGATTTTTTAGACTTGCTTTTCTTTTGGAAATATGCTATCATAAAAAAATAAGGGGATAAGATGGAATTTAATGAAAATTTCGTAAAAAAACTTAACAAAAATTGCAAAGCGAATAATACGCACACTTTTTATTTAAGCGACTTTACACAAGAAGTCCGATTGATTAGAAAATTGTTTAAAAAACTTCCTAAAGATAAACCTTTGTCATCATTGAAACTTGATTGGACAAAAGAAGAAATGCAGAAATGTGCATTGTTGTTCTATAAAGATTTAGATGTGGATTTATATTTTACAATTAAAGACAGATTGACAGACTTAAAAAATTTGGTAGAAGTTAAAAATGCTTCTGAAGAAAATAAAAAAGAATTAAGTTGCGTTGGGTTTGGTTCTGAATATGAAAAATTGTTTGTGCAAATTAATCCGACAGATGATGTGGAGGGTATTTTAGTCTTTGTACACGAGTTTGCACATTTATTGCCAATAAGAATGAAAAAGTTGAAACCGCCAAAGTTGTTTTTCATTAGTGAAGTTGAGAGTGCGTTTTGTGAGAGGTTAATGATTGATTATCTTCATGATAATGGAGTTCTTGACGATAACGAATATAAAAACCAAATCAATATTTATTGGAACGCTTTTAGAAAAGAGGCTGAATGGATTTTGCAAGAGGACGACATTATAAGAAGATATAAACTTCCTTATCCTGCAACCTTAACAGATTTGGTTGAACTTGATAAAAAGGCTCAAAATGACAAAAATTACAATATGTTAATGGAAAGATTGAAATTGATGACAGAGGGACCAAAAGGCAACCCAGTCAGACACGGTTCGTTTGCTTATAAATATGTTTTTGGTAAAGTTGTGGCTGGCGAACTTTATGAGGATTTTAAAAAAGACAAAGAACAAACATTAAAGAGATTTAAAAAATTTTTAAGAAAAAGCAATTCTTATGACAGTTCAAGACAGGGGAGAGATGAAGTTTTGCAAGACCTGTTTGTTGATGGAAAAGAAAGATTCTTATTGATTTCAAAAGAGAAATAGCAAAAGGAGAACATTATGAAATTTGAAGATATGAAGTTTCTTTTGGAAAAGTATGTTGAAGAAGGTGGAGAAGTTGAAACAATCTCTAAAACTTACCCTTCGCTTTATAGAGAAATTAAAAACTGGACTCCAATGAAAGATGGAAGAAGGTTGAATATGAAAGAAAAATTTGCTCTTCTTGGTTTTGAGAGAAAAGCACAAAGAGCAACAGATGTTGTGGAAAACATTAAAACTAAAATTGCGGAATTTGAACTGTCTGGTGGAAAAATTGAAGAATTATCCTCAAATGATGAACTTTATCAATATATCAAGAATGTTCACATTTACGGAAAAGACGGAAAACTTTTGTCGATGCAACAAAAATTGGCTCTTGCGGGAGAGGAAAAAACTCCAAGTTATACTCAAGACACAAAGAAAGAACTAATTGCGGAAATTGAAGACTATCTTGCAAATGGCGGAAGTTTTCATATTGAAAGAAAAAAACTGCCATTTTATGAGAGGTTGAGAACTTACACTAGAACTTTCAAGAGTCAAAACAAAATTAAAAGAGAAGTTACAAGTGATGAAGTTATGAAAAGTTTGGGATATAAAAACTATTCAGATTTGTATTTCTATTGGTCTGATATTGCCGATTTGTCTGTTTTTCGTGATAGAGATGGCTATGTTGACAGTTATAGGAAAAATGCAAAAGTTAAAAACAAGGTTAATGATTTTGCAACTAAACTTGAACTTCCTATTGCTGTGGTTGTCGGGTTGATTGCAGATGAAAAACTTGAAAAGAACTTTCTTGGAACAGATTTTTTGAGTTATGTCAAAGGGCAACTTAAAAGTTATGTTAATGCTAATGGAAATATGATTGGAATTTCTCATAGAGACCCAGAACTTTATGAAAGAATGAGAAACTTGAGAAGAAGCATTTTGACGGAAACCGGAGAGGAAGTTTCTATGGAAGATTTGGTTTTTCTTTTAGAATTTGAAGATGTTGAAAGAAATTTTAGTGCAAAAGGAAAGAAGAATGTTGACATTGACCATGATATGCGAAAGTTGGTTGATATTTCTTTAAAAAATGATGGTCGTCTTAAAAGAACTGATATTCCGCAACACATTTATAGGGATATTGTTTCCAAAGCATTAAGTTTGGGAATAACAACCAAGGCATTTTTTAAAAGTTATGATATAGACTATGTTGATGGTCGTGATGTTGACCGCTTTAAACATTTGGCAGTGAAAGAATATCCTTATATGAGAGAAATGAAGAAAAGACGAGATGCTTTGTTGGAACAAGAGAGGATTTCTAAAGAAAACGGATGTTGCAAAGAGGAAATTTTTGAGAAAAAAGTTGAAATTGCTATGCGTGTATATGATGAATTTAAAGACAAAATTTTTGCTAATGGAATTGATAAGAAGAGAGAAAAATGATAGTGCTTATTGTTTATAAGCATTTTAGGGACAAGAAAATTTTTACTTGTCCTATTTTTTTAAAAAATTTTCTTGCAAATTTTAGATTTATGATTTATAATTGTTACATAAATGTTTGTTTAAGGTAATTTTGACTATGATTTTTAAGAAATTTTTTAACCAAAATTCCGCATTGGTGGACGACCTTGCGAAAGAATTTAATGTCTTACCTTCGACAATGTATTTGATTTTATCTCGTGGTTTTTCAAACAATAAAGAAATTGCTCAGTATCTTTCAGCAGGAGAACTGCTGGACCCATTTTTGATTGGTGGTATGAAAGAACTTTGCGATAGAATACATTTGGCGAAGCAAATGGGCGACAGAGTGCTCATTTTTGGTGATTATGATGTTGATGGCGTAAGTGCAACAGCCATTATGTTGAAAACTTTAAAAAAAGTGGGTATCAATGCTGACTTCTATTTACCTAACCGTTATGAGGACGGTTATGGTCTCACTTGCGATGTTATTGACAAGGTTGCAAACAAGTTTGCTCCAGACCTTATTATCACAGTTGACTGTGGAATTTCCTGTGAAAAAGAAGTTGAGTATGCAAAAGAAAAGGGCATTGAAATTATTGTTACTGACCACCACGAAATCCCCGAAATTTTGCCGGACACTGTTGTTTTAAATGCAAAAATTGAGGGACAGGCATATCCATTTAGAGAACTTTGTGGAACTGGTCTTGCTTATAAAATTAGTGAAGCACTCCTTGGTCAAAAAAAGGCGGAGGAGTTTTTGCCTATAGCAGCTATTGCGACCATTGCTGACATTGTGGCTTTGACTGGAGAAAATAGAAACATTGTCAAGCGTGGGCTTAAGGCGTTTGACAAATTGCCAATTGGCCTTAAAACATTGTTAAAGGAAAACAAAGTTTCTCTTTCAAATCCAACTTCAACAGACATTGCATTTAAGATTGCTCCAAAAATTAATTCATCAGGAAGAATGGGAGATGCCAGCGACAGTTTGGTGCTTTATATGACAGAAGACCCCGTTATGGTTAAGAAATATATTGACAAAATCAAGGCTCACAACATCAAAAGGCAGGAACTTTCTGCACAAATTTTGGAGGATTGTGAAAAAGCAATTGCAAAAATGGACTTGTCAAAAACGAGAGTTATTTGTCTTGCTTCAAAAAAATGGGACCAAGGTATTTTGGGAATTGCCTGTGCAAAACTTGTGGAAGAATATAACCGCCCTGTGTTTTTGTTCTCGCTTAATGGAGATATGTTGCACGGGTCTGGAAGGAGCATTGATGACATAAACATTCACGAACTTTTGTCATCGCTTCAAGACATTCTTGAAACCTTTGGCGGGCACACGATGGCTGCGGGACTTACCCTTTCAAGGTCGCATTATGAAGAGTTTTGCAACAGAGTTAATGCTTTTGTATTTGAAAAGGTTAGCGATAAGGTTTTCATTCCAATAAAGTATTATGATCTTGATATTAAGCCAGAAGATATTACAGACAGGTTTCTGCAAGAGTTGTCGCTTCTTGAACCATTTGGTTGTGGAAATGCTAGGCCAAAATTTAGAGTTAGTGCTGACAGTGTTGAACTTGTTCCAAAGAAGTATAGTCCTGCTCATTGCGACATTAAAATTGGAGATTTGCAACTTGTTTATTATAATTTTGCAAAAAAATATGAACCTCTTAAATTTGCAAGATATAAATCATTCATTTTTGAGTTCCAGGGAAGCGGAAAGTGTGGGGTCATCAGTGATTTTGACCCAGGCAGTTTCATTGTTGATAACGCACATATGTTCACATATCCAATGCAATTTGAACAAATGCAATATAATGATAATCGAACTTCAAGTTTTTCATATTATCCACAAAACCAGTTGCTTGAATTTGTTGCAAGCACACAAAGCAGTGTCTTTGGAACAGCGTTTGTTGCTTATTCTGCTTATGACTTTGTCAACTTCTCAAAGCAATATTCAAAAGAGAACATTTATCACATTGGAATTTGCGATAAGTCTTGTGTTGGATATAACAGTTTGTTGTTGTCGCCACAAGGGGTAGAGTGGGCAAGAAATTTCAAAAAAATCGTCTTTCTTTCTCCCGTTATTGATGAAGGGTTTATTGCTGAACTAAATGAAATTTGCAAGGCAGAAATTTTCCTTCCTATGGAAAGAGAAAAAGATATGCAAAGATTTGCAAATCTTGATTTATCAAGAGAAACTTTTGGAAGAATTTTTAAGACTTTAACTTCAAGGATTTTTGAGAAAAACTATTCGTTGGTTGATATATATAATCAAAAACTTAAAGACAGGGTCGGTTTTGACACTTTCTTTGTTGCAACACTTGTTTTTCAGCAGTTGGGGTTAATTAAAATTTCTTATGCTCCAAACCTTACCATTTTTTATGATACAAAAACAAAAAGACCATTAAGTGAGTCTAGTCTTTATAACAAACTTTTGCTTTTAAAAAATTCTTTTTCAAGCAAAAAATAATATTATGGAGTTTTTATGAAAATCATCTGTCAAAATTTAGATGTTGAAAAGGACATGCAAGATTTGGTTAATCTTTTTTATGATGAAGAAGATTGTCCTTTTTCATTGGAACATAAAGCAGTTGAAAATGGTCTTGACATAGAAAGCAAACTTTATGTTTTGGCGGGTGATAAACAAGATGAATATGTTTGCAAGTTCTCCTTGCCACAAGA
>JAGBBH010000008.1 GCA_017938505.1 Clostridia bacterium
AATTGTTGTGATTTTAAAGTGAAAGGAAAAAGATGGAAGTTGAACCATCTTTTTCCTTTTTTCAAGGTTTTTTGTTAGGAGTTTATAAAAAATTATTGTAAAATATAAGAAAACAAAAAGTATTGGAGGGGAAAGTGAAAGAGGGGTTTTTAATTACCTTTGAAGGTGGTGAAGGGTGTGGAAAAAGCACACAAATCAAAAAATTTGCACGATTTTTGGAAGAAAAAGGCATTGAATATCTTGTTTCAAGAGAACCGGGAGGCACTGAAGTTGGTGAGCAAATTAGAAACATTTTGCTTCACAGCAAAGCGGAGCTTTCATCAACTGTGGAATTTTTATTGTTTTCAAGTGCGAGAGCAGTTCATATTGAAAAGATTGTAAAACCGGCATTAAAGCAAGGGAAAGTTGTCATTCTTGATAGATATTATGATTCTTCTTACACATATCAAGGACTTGCTGGAGATTTAGATTTAAACAAGTTGGAGGAAATAACAAACTTTGCAATAGATGGAGCAGTTCCAAATTTAACTTTTTTGCTTGATTTGACTTATGAACAAGGAATGGCAAGAAAAAAAGAAAATCCTGCACTTGCAAACCTTGACCGAATTGAACTTAAAGGCAAAACTTATCACGACAAAGTAAGACAAGGATATCTTGCTATCGCAAAAAGATTTAAAGATAGAATTGTTGTTGTCGATGCTTCTCAAAGCATAGACAAAGTTTTTCAAAATGTTATTGCGATTTTTGAGGAAATATATAAATAGTTCAAGAAAAACCGCTACAATTAAAAGCCGTTTTCTATGATATTTAATATGGAAAATGTAAAGTTAGGAACAATCTAGGCAAACAAAAAAACACAACCATATAGGCTGTGTTTTCTTTTTCATGCCAAGTCTAAACAAGAAACAAAATTGAAATTGCCAAACAAACTTGTGCAGCATAATAAAGGAAATGATTTATATAAATAAACACTTTTTCATCTCTGCCACCAAAATATTGCATTGAAAGCACAAGGTCTGATAGAAGGAACAAAATCATTCCTGCTGCAAAAATCCAAAAGATAGGAACAAAAATTGCAATTGAAATTGAAAATGCTGTCATAAAGTTCAAGATAATGCTATAAAGGATAACCATATAAAGAGATTTTCCAAAATTCATTTTCATTTTTTTAGACATAAGCATAATTCCAACAGTCATTGCAATTGCAACACCCAAAGAAATTAAAATGTTCCAAATGATGTGAGTTGGAAGGTGTTGGTTGTTGAAAAGGAAGCACGCAAGGAAGTAGAACAAATGTCCGATTGCAAAAGAGGTTGTACCGAAGGTGAAATATTGGTCAGATTGTGCAGGATACATAATTTTAAGGTCAAGAATAATATCCCCAATCAAACCCATTACAAGTCCAAGAATGATAAGCAAGTTAAAACTTGTTGAACCTACAGTTTGAATTGCAAACACTCCACACAAGATAAAGCACACAGAGGCAACAGTTTTCAAAGCAAGTGAAAAGACATTTGCCTTGCTTGCTCTAAACCAGCAGAACAAGCCAGCAAAGATAATGCTAAAAATTCCAAATAAATAAACTCCAATCATAATTTCCTCCTAAGAATTAAAGAAGTCAACGACATCTTTGATAATTTCATTTTTATTGATTTCATTTAAAAGTTCGTGTCGGCAGTCAGGATAAATTTTTATTGATGCATCGACATTCTTTTTTAAATAAAGCTTGTAAAGTTGTTTCACTTGTTTTCCGTTTGAGCCCACAGGGTCTTTATCTCCTGCAATTAGGAAAAGTTTTTTGTTTCCAATTTTTTCAATCCCTTTATTTGCTTTGTTCATATTTTTAATCATACTTTTATAAAAGCTGAAAGGAAAAGAACCTCCACAATATGGGTCAGACGAATATTGCTCAAAAACTTTTTCATCACGCGTGAGCCAATTTCCGTTTTCAAACTTTTTGCCATAACTTTTGATGCAAACTTTTTCAATCAAACCGCCACCACTTTCTTTGCCTTTGAAAGGGGAGAGTAAACTTGCAACCATTCCACCAGCCTTCATCAAAGCACTCGAACCATTGGCAGTTCCACAAATTACAGCCTTTTCAACCAAGTGAGTTTGTTGGACAAGCACTTGAGTTAGCATTGAACCATAAGAATGTCCAAAAACATAAATTGGCAAGCCGAATGTTTTTTCGATTGCTTCCAGCAAACATTTTTGGTCAGCAATTGTTTCTGTAAAAATGTCTTTTTCTCCAAAACCTCGCTTATCTATGCTAGGTGCGGTTTTTCCATGTCCTCGCAAATCGCTTGCAATTGCTATGAAGTTGTTTTTGTTCAATTCTTCTGCAAATGATTGATAGCGCATTGCGTGTTCCTGCATACCGTGAATAATCAAAACAACAGCCTTAGGTTTTTCCACATTGTCATAGACATAGACATTCAGTGGTAACCCTTTGTAACCAGCAATTTTTATGTTGGAAAAAGATTCTTGTGTTTGAACGACTTCAGTCTTTTTCTTTACAACTTTCTTTTCCGCAACGGCTTCAGTTTTTTTCTTTGTTGCTTTTGTTGCGGTTGCTGTTGTTTTCGACTTTTTTGTTGAGTCTGTGGCCATATAATCCTCCTTTTATAGTTTGTTTATGGCGTTTTGCCAGCCATCATAATTTTTCTTTCTGGTGCTGTTTGTCATTTTGCTTGAATAAATTTTTTTGCTTTCAGTTATTTTCTTAATGTCCGCTTTGTTTATAATTTTAAGCGAAAGCATTGCGACAAAAATGCAACCAAGAACGGTGGATTCTGAAAATTTGCTCTTGACAACATCGTGGTCAAGCATATCTGCAAGGAATTGCAAAACAAAATTATTTTTGCTTCCACCACCATCAACGCTGATGAGTTTAAATCTTTGACCTGCTTTTCTCATCTCGTCAACGATTGATTTTGTGTTATATACCATACTTTCTAGAGTTGCTCTGACAATATGTTCTTTTTTTGTGGCAAATGTAATTCCTGTTAGAGTTGCCTTTGCATCGCTATTCCAGTAAGGAGCACCAAGGCCTGTGAATGCCGGCACCAGATAAACACCCTCATTGCTTTGCAATTTTTCAGCCATAACGGAGGTGTCTTTGACATTTTCATAGGCATTGAAAGCGGTCTTTATCCATTCGATAGCACTGCAAGCACTGTAAATGCTGCCTTCAATGGCATATTCTGTTTGTCCATTGATGGTGCTTGCAACGGTGATTAGCAGGTTGTCAAGATTTTTGGAAGAACTTTTTCCAATGTTAGAAAGAATGAATCCTCCAGTTCCAAAAGTAACTTTTGTGTTGCCAACATTGATTGCACCTTGCCCAATCATACTTGACATTTGGTCGCCAATCATTGAACGAATTGGAGCATTTAAAATTTTTTTTGCCTTGCCAAAGTTTGCATCGCTTGAACAAATTTTTGGCAATGAATGTTCAGGAATGTCAAAAATGTCAAGAAGTTCTTTGTCCCATTGCAGAGTGTGAATGTTCATAAGCATTGTTCTGCTTGCATTCGTTGTGTCTGTAACAAAGTTTCCCGTAAGTTTAAATGCGAGGAAACTGTCAATCGTTCCAAAACAAAGTTTTTGTTCTTTTGCCAAACTTTTTGCTTCTTTAACATTGTCAAGAATCCATTTCATTTTTGAAGCACTAAAATAGGCATCTGCAATGAGGCCTGTTTTTTCTTTTATAATTTTCTTTTCTTCTTGCGAAAGAGCCTCAATCATTTTGCTTGTTCTTCGACATTGCCAAACAATGGCAGGGCAAATTGGTTCTCCTGTTTCTTTGTTCCAAGCGACAACTGTTTCTCTTTGATTTGTAATTCCAATTGCCAAAAGTTCGTCTTTTGTAACATTATTTCTTGTCAATACAGATTTGGAAGTTTTGATAACTTTTTTAAAAATTTCATTTGCATCTTGTTCAACCCAGCCAGATTTTGGATAGAACTGCTTAAAACCAAGTGCTTCGATATCGACAATGTCCATTTTGTCAACATCAAACAAAACACTTCTAATGTTTGTTGTTCCTTCATCAAGCCCAAGAATAAACTTTCTCATAAAAATCTCCGCTTACAAAATTTCATAAGACCCAAGATGCAATCTCTATATAACTTATTCTAACACAAAATTTTATTATTTTAAAACGAATTGCAAAAGTTTTTGTTTTATTTGACATTTATTTTGCCCAAAAGTAAAATGAAAGAGGAGGAGAGATGAAAAATAAGGGAATTTTTGACTGTGCCATAATAGGGGCAGGTGTAATAGGGGTATCTGTTTTCAACAAATTGACAAGACTTGGAAAGAAATGTTTGCTTCTTGACAAGGCTTCAGATGTTGCGACGGGAGCAAGCAAAGCAAACAGCGGACTTGTTCATGCAGGATATGACCCAGAACCAGGGACCTTGAAAGCGAAAATGAATGTTCGTGGAAACTTTTTGTTCCCAAGGATTTGCAAGAGATTGGGCATCAAACTTAACAAATGCGGGGCAATGGTGGTTGGAGATGATGAAGAAAAGATAAAAACGCTTTATGACAGAGGAGTAAAAAACAAAGTTGATGTTAAAATTTTGTCAAGACAGGAAATTTTTGAGAAGGTTCCTGCCTTAAACAAGCACATAACAACAGCGCTTTTTGCACAAAATGCTTATGTTGTAAGCCCGTATTTGTTTACGATTGCTCTTGTTGATGAAGCAATTTTAAATGGCGGAGAGGTGGCACTTGAAGAAGATGTTGTGGCAATTGACAAGACAGAACTTTTTGAGATAACCACCAAAAAGAGCAAGTTTTTTGCAAAAACACTTGTCAACAGCACGGGTGCAGGATTTAATGAAATTTCAAAACTTGTTGGCGGAGAAGAATATCCAATTGAGCTTCGCAGAGGGGAATATTTTGTTTTTGACAAAGGAATAGATTTGGGTGCACCATGCACAATTTTTCCTCTTCCAACAAAACTTGGCAAAGGGGTTTTGGTAACCCCAACAGTTGATGGAAATTTTTTGGTTGGGCCAACAAGTGAAGTGGGAGAACTTTCAACAAAGACGACAGCACAGGGACTAAAAGACATCAAAGAGAAGTCGAAGTTGTTGTTTGAGAATATAAACTTTAAAAATGCAATAAGACAGTTTTCTGGGATTCGTGTCATTTGTGGAGATGATTTCATCATTGAAAAATCGAAGAAGGTAGAAGGACTCATAAATTTGGCAGGCATTTGCAGTCCAGGTCTTTCAAGTGCTCCAGCAATTGCAGAAGAAGTTGCAAGGTTGCTTGGGGTTAAAAACAAGGAAGTTGCAAACTTAAAGAAAATAGAACCATATTTTGTCTTTAAAGATTTGCCAAAAGCAAAGCAAATACAACTATCGAAAGAAAATAAGGACTATTGCGAAATTGTTTGCAAGTGTGAAAACATAACAAAAGGAGATGTTGTGTTAGCACTACACAGACCGCTTAAGATTCGTAGTGTTGATGGAGTAAAAAGAAGAACCAATGCAGGAATGGGAAGGTGTCAAGGGGGATTTTGTTTCACGAAAGTTATAAACGAAATTTGCAAGCAAAACAAAATCAAATATTGCGAGGTTTTGAAAGAAAACAGGGGAAGCAATGTTGCACTTGGAAATATTAGGGAGGTGCAAAATGATTAGGACAGATTGTTTGGTTATTGGAGGCGGTCCCGCAGGAATGGCTGCGGCACTTTCGGCATCTGAAAATGGCAGTAAGGTAATTTTGGTTGAAAGAGACAATGTTCTTGGTGGAATTTTAAATCAATGCATACACAATGGTTTTGGTCTTCACTATTTCAAGGAAGAACTGACCGGTCCTGAGTTTGCTCATAGACTTAGAGAAAAGGTTGAGAAAGACAAAAATATCACTGTTTACACAAACACACTTGTAACAAAAATTGCCGAAAAACAAGTTGAGGTGTTTGGTGCGGTTGGAATTGAAACAATCGTAGCAAAAGCGATTATTTTGGCAATGGGGTGCAGAGAAAGAACTGCGGGCAACATAAATCTATGTGGGACAAGACCAATGGGGATTTTAACTGCTGGTGCAGCACAAAAAATGGTAAACATTGATGGAAAAATGCCTGGCAAAGACATAGTAATTTTAGGCAGTGGCGACATTGGTTTGATTATGGCGAGAAGGTTAACTTTGGAAGGAGCAAAAGTTCATAAAGTTCTTGAGATAAATCAAAACAGCAGTGGACTTCGCAGGAACATAATGCAATGTCTTGAAGATTTTAACATACCACTTGAGTTTAATACCACGATATTTGAAGTTGTTGGAACCGACAGGGTTGAGGGTGTATATTATGGTCAAGTAGATGAGAATTTCAATCCAATTGAAAGCACGAAAAAGTTTTTAAAATGCGACACAGTTATTTTGTCTGTAGGGCTGGTGCCAGAAATGAATCTTGCAAACTTTGTAGAAGTTTCAAGAACGACAAATGGGGCAATTGTAAACGAGTTCTATCAAACAGACAAAGAATGGCTCTTTTCTTGTGGAAACATTCTTCATGTTCACGACTTGGTTGATAATGTTGCCGCGGAAGCCACTCTGGCTGGAAAATTTGCATGTTTGTTTGCACAAAATAAACTTCCGCAAAAAACGAATCGCTTAAAAATTGTTGCAAGCGGAGAATTTTCTTATGTTCTTCCACATAGTGCCTTTGAGGGCGAGGGAGAAATGGAATTAAAGTTTCGGTTAAAAAGCAAAGTTGTAAAGAAAACAATAATTGCAAAAAGTGGAGAAATAATTTTAGGAAGAAAGTTTATCTTGGCAGGAGTTCCTGGAGAAATGCTTACAATGAAAATCCAAAAGGGCGGAGCAAGAGAAAACATTGTTCTTGAAATTGTTTAGAGGTGAGAAAATGGGTGAAATTAGAGAAATGATTTGCATTATGTGTCCAATGGGTTGCAATTTAAGCGTAAAAAAAAGCGGAGCGGAAATAGAAGTGTCTGGAAATGGTTGCAATAGAGGGCTTAACTTTGCAAAAGAAGAGATAACTTCTCCAAAGAGAGTTGTAACAAGCTCGGTTAAAACGGCACAAGGGGTTAAGTCCTGTAAAACGACAATTCCAATTCCGAAAGATATGATTTTTCTTGTTATGCAAGAAATTGACAAACTGTGCTTGAAAGAAGCGAAATTTGGACAAGTTGTCATAAAGAATGTTTTAAACACAGGGGCGGATATTGTCATTACAGCAAATGATTAAAAAAATAAAAAGCATATTTGATAATATGCTTTTTTTTAATTTATTTTTCAATTGAATGTGTTTTTTCTGGTATATTATGAAAATAGAAGTGTTTTATGTTTGTTTTTTTATTTTTTTATTAATTATTAATCCAATTTTCAAAAAACATTTTTTATAGAGGAGTCCTCAAAGTTTTCATAATTAAGTCGAAACTTGTGCCCTCTTTTGCTTTTTTGTTCCGTTCATAAATGTAGAATGGCAAAATTGCGACCAATGAAATTATACCAATCAACACTGCGTAAGTTAGGGTGTAAGAATATTTCCAATTGAGGAAGAAGAAAAGGTCAAAAGGAAGGCCGTTTTCCATAAGATAAAGATAATTTGCTCCTTCAATTACGCTATTTCCAATCATAGACCAGCAGCCTAACAGGATTATGCCAACATAACCTTGCCAAAAATCTTTAACTCTCACTTTGAAATAGCCACTTGCGATGCAACCAAAAACCACTGTTGGCATAGCAAAGTGTAAAAATAGACTTTCAATGTGCAAGAAAGAAAGTGTAGAAAGATAATAATAATCACCAAAAATGAATGTCAAAATCCCACCAAAGAAAGTAACAACTAAGACTGGTAGGAAGAATTTTTTGGTTTTCGTAAAGAAAAAGATTGGGAAAACAAAACTCATAACATGACACAAATGCCAAGGCAAAATTTCTACAAAAGTTTGCACTCCTGAAAAATATAACAGTGCCATTCTGAAAACTCGAGTTACAATCATCAAGATGCAGAGAATCAAAGTGAATTTCATTGCAAATTTTGGATATTTTCTAAAAATAAACCAGCAAGCAACAAGCCACAAGGCAAGGGAAACCATCAAAATGATGTGAAGTGGGCACCAAAGTCCGGGGCCATCTCCCATAACTTCTTTATTTTCAATTAACCAATCCCAAAATGAAAAGGTGGCGTTAAGCATAAATATAATCTCCTTTGGAAACTATTGTAATATAAAACGCTGTTCAATCACAAGCAAAAATGTCAAATTATTTTGTAAAAGTTTGAAATTATGATAAAATACAAATTATTAAAGAAATAGTGTTGGAGGTAAAGATGTTTTCAAGAAGGAAGTTGCATCAAGCATCGAAACAAATCAAGGAGGAAAAAGATTTTGTTGTTGACAGTGATGGAGATGCAATAATCAGCGTTAAGGCAGCAGACGGGGAAAATATTTTCTCAAGTTACAATTTTGATGGAAACGAAAAACTTAAGCCCGAACTATCAGAATTTATTTATGACAAGGCAAAGTTTACAAGACCAAATCAGGACATAAGGATCAAGGTATATACCAACGAAGAAGTGAAACCTGAGGAAGTTCAAAAAGCAATTCGCAACAATTTCAAAAAAGATTATATTGAACTTAAGAATAAATCAAAAAGAAACTTGTTTTTCTCTGCAATTATGCTCATTGTCGGTCTTTTAGGAATGAGTTTACTTCTTTTGATGCACAAATATTTTTATAATGTATATTTGGAAGTTGTAATCGAAATTGCAACTTGGGTGTTCATTTGGGAGGCAATAGACAGTTTCTTTTTGCGTAGGGTGTCAATAAGGCACAATAGGTTGATTCTGCTAAAACTTTATTCCGCTGAGATTGATGTGATAAACTTAAAGGGTATTAATTCTTTGTCAGAAGAACAAAAAGATTAGAAAGAAACAATTTGAAAAAGTTATTTTTTAAGATTAAAAATAAAATAATAAAAATAAATTAAATTAATTAAAAATTTCAAAAAAAGAAAAAATATAAAATTAATTGGAAAAACAATAAAAAACAAGCAAAAAATGCTTGTTTTTTTAATTTTTATTGTTTTTTTATGTGATTTTTTAATTTTAAATCAATTTTGATTGAATTATTTCTTTTGAAATTTTCCGTCTTTTTTGTGAACAATAAAGTTAAGTTCTTTTGAAGCAGACAAAGATTTTACTCTGTTCAATGCTTCTTCTTTTGTGCTGAATGTTGCAATTGTTCTTTTTGCTCCATCTTTTTTGATTGCCCAAACTTTTGCTTCTTTGTCGTAAATCACGCGGTAAATAGGTTTTTTAGTTTTAGGTTCTTCTTCAACCTTTGTTTCTTCAACTTTTTTTGGTTGAGTTTTTGTTTCTTTTTTTGTTTCCTCTTTTTTGGTGTTTTGTTTTTTTGTTGTGTTTGCTGTTGTTTTCTTTGGTGCAGCAGCATCATCTTTTTTTGTTGATTTCTTTGCAGTTGATGTTTTTGCAGGAGTTTTCTTTTCCACAACAGATTCTTCCTTGGTTTCAGGTTCTACTGCGACAGTTTCAACTTTTGTTTCTTCAACTTTAATTTCTTTTGTTTGTTGAACTTCTTGTTCTTTTTTCTTTTTTCTTCTAAACCAACACATAATTTTCCCTCCTAAAGTGTTTATTGATGGAATCATTATACAAGATTTTGTCGAACTTTGCAAGATTATTTTTAAAGTTGTTGCTGAAATTTTGCTTTTTATTTTGAAGTTGCAAAAGTTATGTGTTATAATCATTAAAGAAAACTAGATAAAGGGACAGCGAAATGGACATTTATAAAATTTTGGGCGTTAAGAAAAATGCTTCTTTAGATGAACTTCGTGAAGCATTTGCGAAAATGGAAGAAAGATATTCAAATGATGATGATATCACTGCAGAAGAAAAAGAAGAATTTGAAAAAGTAACACAGGGTTATTTTTCTTTGATGGCCGAACTTGAAGGAAGTAATGAACAATCAAGAAGGAAAATCATTGAAATAAAAAATCTTGAAAAATCCTATGGAGATGTAAAGGCGGTTGATAATATTTCCTTTGATGTTGAAGAAGGCAGCTTGTTTGCCTTTTTAGGGCTTAATGGGGCAGGAAAGTCAACGACAATCAACATTATTTGCTCGATTTTGAAAAAGGATTCTGGAAAAATTTTTGTTGACGGAAAAGACATTGATGAAAATTCTGATGAAATAAAATCTCTCATTGGAGTTGTGTTTCAAAACTCAACGCTTGATGGAATGTTGTCGGTTAAGGATAACTTGACTATAAGAGCCGGTTTTTATGGACTTAAAGGAAAAAAATGGCAAACTCGTCTTACGGAACTTTCAAAGCTTTTGGACCTTGAACCAATTTTAAAAAGACCATTCAAGAACTTAAGTGGTGGACAAAAGAGAAGGGTTGACATTGCTAGAGGTCTTATCAATTACCCAAAAATTTTGATTCTTGATGAACCAACAACAGGTCTTGATCCTCAAACAAGAATGAAAATCTGGAACTTGATTGATGGTCTTAGAGTTGCCAACAAAATGACTGTGTTCCTTACAACCCACTATATGGAAGAAGCGAACAAGGCTGACAGGGTTGTTATGATTGACAAGGGACACATTGTTGCAAATGACACTCCACATAATTTAAAAACCAAATATTCAGGAGATTATATCAAAGCATATATGCCAAAAAGCAAAGAGTTTGAAATGGTTTTTGGCAAAAAACTTAAATATGAGGGAGATTGCTATAAAATCAAAATCAAAGACAGTGAAGATGTAAAAAAGATTTTGGCTGATTATGGCGAATATTTAAACGATTTTGAAGTTTTGAAAGGTGATATGGATGATGTGTTCTTGAACATCACCGGCAAGAACTTCCAACAAGGAGATGCAAATGAATAAGAGCAACACACTACTCTCGCTTGGGGTATTAGTTAAAAGAAATGTAAAGTTGTTTTTAAAAGACAAGATGACTGTGTTTTTCTCCGTTTTGGCACCGGTAATTGTTCTTCTTATTTATATATTGTTTTTGGGAGAACTGCAAGTAGGCTCAATCCAACAAATTTTGGAAAGCGAAGGGATTGGTTCTGACATTGTTTCAATACAAGATGTTCGAGGAATTGTAAACAATTGGATGATTGCTGGTGTTATGGGGGTTTCGTGCATTACTGTTGCCCTGAATGCAAACATTATGATGGTTAGAGACAGGGCTTATGGAAACATCAATGATGTGCTTTCTTCCCCTGTCAAAAGATGGGTGCTTTATGCAAGTTACATTATTTCCTGCTTTATCGTAACATTAAGCATTGCACTTGTAGTTTTGTTAGTTTCTCTTTGCTATTTGGCAGGAAGCGGCGGTTTTATGCTTTCTTGGAAAGACTTTTTTGCAATTTTGGGCATAACCATTTTGTCAACAATAAGTTCTTCGTGTTTTACAGCACTTGTATGTGGATTTATCAAAAGCACGAGTGCCTTGGCGGCGGCAAACGGAATCTATGCAACAGCAATTGGCTTTTTGATTGGAGCATATTTGCCATTTGGAATGTTGCCTAAGGCGATAGGTTGGATAGGTTGTTTTATTCCGGGGACATATTCGGTTGGGTTGTTTAAGGAATATTTCTTGAATGGAATGTTCAACAACATCACGGCAAAACTTCCAGCGGACAAAGTTGCAGAATTTATGGACAAGTTATCTGGGCAATACTCCGTCAAACTTGAGATTTTTGGTCAAGAAATAACAACGGGTTGGATGGTTTTGGCCCTTGTAATTTCGATTGTTTTGTTTGCTTCGCTTATTTTGATTTTCTATACAAACAAAAAAACAAACTTCTTTGCAGTTGGCAAGAAAGTCAAAAAAAAGAAGAAAATCGTTGCAAACAGCATCAGTAAAACAGAAAATGATGCCATTTTGGTTGGTAAAGAAACAACTCAAATTGAATCAACAGGAAAAGAAAATCAAGAAATTGAAAACAAAAGTTGAGGAAAGAAATGAAAGTTGGAATTGTTACAATTTATGACTATTTCAATCACGGGAATCGTTTACAGAACTTTGCTCTCGAAAAAGCATTGGGCGAACTTGGACACGAAGCACAATCTTTGGTTATAACTTCAAAGAAACTTTATGTTCCTCTTTTGGCAGTGGCAAAATGTGTCGGATTCATTCCGACAATGCGAAGAATGGCACATTCTAAAAAGTTTACTAAGCAAAATATGAACAGCAAATGCATAGATTTTTGCAGTCATAAAAAACTCAAGGAACTAGCAAAAGGGTTCGACAAATTTGTTTTGGGAAGCGACCAGGTTTTCAATCCTGCGTATATGGCAGACGATTTTGTTTCGTTTTTAAAGTTTTCTGAAGCGGAAAAAAATTTGTCTTATGCGGCAAGTTTTGGAATCGAAAAATTGCAAGAAAAAAATGTTGCTCGTTTTAAAAACGGATTGTCCAATTTCTATGCGCTGTCTGTCAGAGAGCAAGAAGGAGCAAAAATTGTAAAAGACCTGATTGGCAAAAATGCTGAAGTTGTGGTTGACCCTACAATGCTTTTGACAAAAGAGTGTTGGGAAAGGGAAATTGAAAAGGCACAAATCAATCTTCCAAAAGAAAAATATTTGCTCACATATTTTTTAGGAACAAACAAAACTTACAAAAAGCAGGCAAAAGAAATTGCAAAGAAACTTGGACTTGAACTTGTTAGCATAAATTCACTCACGAACAGATATCACGCAGCTGACCCAATGCAGTTTATGAAACTTCTTCAAAACGCTGAGCTTGTTTGCACAAACTCTTTCCACGGACACGCATTGTCGATTGTTATGGAAAAACCTTTCATTTCTTTTGGTGCTTTTTCAAGCACGAAGTCTAGAATAAGAAATTTGTTGACGAAATTTGACTTGCAAGGTAGAGATGTTTCAAAACTTTCCGAAAAAGACTGGTTAAAAATTGATTATTCTTTTGCAAAAGAGAAGATGAAAGAAGAACGAGAGAAAGGGCTTGCTTTTTTAAAAAATTCATTGGAACAAAAAAACGCTGTGAAAAGTGGTCGAAAGATTTATTGCAGAAAGCAAGATTGCACAGGGTGTTACGCTTGTGTAAATGCTTGTCCAAAGCAATGCATTTCAATGAAAACAGATGAAGAAGGATTTTCATACCCAAAAATTGACGAATCGCAATGCATAAACTGCAATCTTTGTGAAAGAGTTTGTCCAGTTAAGAACAAGAGAAAAAGTCAAAACGAAACATTAAAAGCGTATGGAGCATACAGCAAAAACTTTGACACAAGAATGAAAAGTTCTTCAGGCGGAATTTTTTCCGCATTGGCGGAGAATGTTCTTGACAAAGGCGGAGCAGTCTTTGGTGTTGGTTTAAATGAGAAATTTGAAGCCGAACACATTTGTGTCCAAACAAAAGAAGACTTACAAAAACTTCGTGGTTCAAAATATGTGCAAAGCAAAGTTGGAGATTCCTATAAAAAGGCAAAGGAAATTTTGGAAAGTGGAAGGGTTGTTCTTTATTCTGGAACACCTTGTCAAATTGAAGGCCTCAATTCATATTTGGGAAAGACTTATGACAATTTGATAACTCAAGACATCATTTGCCATGGAGTGCCATCTCCGCTTGTTTGGAAAAATTATGTAGAATTCAGACAACAAGTTGCAAACGGAAAGGCGGAGGAAGTTCATTTCAGAAAAAAGGTTGACAGTTGGAAACATTATTATGTCTATTTCAAATTTAATAATGGCAAAATCTATCAAAAATCTGCGTTTGCAGACCCTATGATGAGAATGTTTTTTATGCACTGGTGTCTTAGGCCAGCCTGCCACGAGTGTGTGTTTAAAGATAAGCATAGAAACAGCGACATTACACTTGCAGACTTTTGGGGCGTTAAAAAAGTTTTGCCAAAAATGTATGACAGAAAAGGTGTTTCGCTAGTTCTTACACATTCTACAAAAGGTGAAATGTTTTTTAAAGAGATTCAAAACGATATTGAATTTTTAGAAGTTGAACCAGAAAAGGCACTTAAATACAATCCTTCAATGACAAAATCATCAAAAAGTTCATTTAGAAGAAAGAGATTTATAAAAGACTTACAAACAAAACCATTTGCAAAGGTTGTTAGAAGATATAAAAACAAAATTTTATAAGAGGCGGAAACCTCTTTTTTTTGTGAATTAAAATGAATAAGAGATTGAAAGTAAAAAAACAACAAACATACTTGACCTAAAATATAGAGGTCATATCAAAAATTTTTGTCAATATAAAAAAATTTATAGACAAGCCTTTTTAAAAAAGTGTATAATTGGACAGAGGAGAAAATATGATTACACTTCAAAATCTTTCTTATAAAGTTTTTGATAACAAGGAAGAAAAATATATATTAAAAAATCTAAACATATCTTTTCCGAAAGGGAAGCTTACTGTAATAACTGGCCAAAATGGAAGCGGAAAGTCAACGCTTATGAAAATAATTGCAGGAATTTCCAAACAGTCAGAAGGCAATGTGTTTTTTGGAGAAAAAAATATTGATGAGTGTTCCATTTCGCAAAGAGCAAATTTAGGTATTACAACAGCTTTTCAGCAACCAGTGAGATTTAAAGGAATAACTGTTAGAGATTTGATAAATCTTGCAAGCAAAAAACAGAACACTGTTGCGCAGGCTTGTGAATTTTTGGCAAAAGTTGGATTGTGTGCAAAAGATTATATTGACAGACCGCTTGATGGAACTCTTTCTGGCGGAGAAATGAAAAGAATTGAACTTGCAATGGCGCTTGCAAAAGGAGGAGAGGTCTTTCTTTTCGATGAACCAGAGGCGGGTATAGACCTGTGGAGCTTTGAAGAATTGGTTGGACTTTTCAAAGAGTTGAAAGGAAAAACCGTTATCATCGTCAGTCATCAAAAGAAAATTTTGCAGAGTGCTGATTTTGTTATGCTGTTAAATCGTGATGGACAAGCAGTTTTTGGCGAAAAAATTGAAGTTTTGGATATGATTGAACAACCTCAATGCAGAAAAATGGGAGGTGCAAAGTGAACAAAATAGACAGCGAACTTTTAGCACAAATTGCTGATATGCACAGTGTCCCTCAAGGGGTTTACAACATAAGAAAGAATGGCGAAAGCATCGCAAGAAATTGCGATGATGAAATTCAAATTGTTCCTAAAGAAAATGGGAAAGGAATTGACATTTTTATAAAAGAAGGGGTTAAAAATCGCAGTTTGCACTTGCCAGTTATCATAACTCAAAGTGGACTTTCAGATTTAGTTTACAATGACTTCTTTGTTGGAAAAGATGCAGAAGTTACAATTGTTGCTGGTTGTGGAATTCACAATGTGGGAGAAAATGCAAGTCAGCATGATGGGGTTCATTCATTTCATCTAAGTGAGGGAGCAAAGGTAAAATATATTGAAAAGCATTTAGGAGTTGGAAGTGAAAGTGCAAAAAAAATCCTAAACCCAATTACCACTATAGAACTAAAAAAAGATTGCGTGCTTGAAATGGAAACAACACAACTCGGAGGAGTATCATTCTCAAAACGCAAAACAAAGGCTGTTCTTGGAGAAAATTCCAAGATGGTAGTTGTTGAAAAAATCTTGACAGAAGAACTTCAAAGTGCAGACACGACTTTTGATATTGTTTTGAAAGGAAAAAAATCAAAAGTTGAAGTTGTTAGCAGAAGTGTTGCAAAAGGAAAAAGCAAGCAAAGATTCTTTTCAAACATCAAGGGGCACGCAGAATGTTTTGGGCACATTGAGTGTGATGGAATTCTGCTTGACCAGGCAAGGATTGAAAGTGTTCCGGCAATTGTTGCAAACAGTGTTGATGCCAGTTTGGTTCACGAAGCATCAATTGGTAAAATTGCGGGAGAACAACTTATAAAACTTCAAACATTAGGACTTACGGAAGAAGAAGCTCAAAATGAAATCGTAAAAGGATTTTTAAAATAGGAGGTGGCTCGGAAGAAAAATTTTGAAAACTTTTCAAAATTTTTAAGAAATTGCAATTTTGCAATTTCTGTGTGGCAAAATTTTGCCACACATTCCGAGCCATTTTCTTTTGGTTACACATAAAACACAATAAGGAGAAATAATATGAGTGATTTAGAAAGAGCTAAGGCAAAAAAGAAAACAAGAAAAACAGCTTCATCAAGAACGAAAACCACTGTTGCGGCAACCGCGGGAGTTGCTCTTGCCGGGGTTGCGATAAGTCAAGCGAAAAGAGGGAAACTTTGGGTTTTTGCTTTCATTTTTGCATTAATTTTAGGCGTTGGTGGCGGCTATCTTGCATATAGGTTGATTTGTAAAAACGATTGTTTTGTTATGAACAGTTATTCTAATACGCAAGAGGTTGTAGATATCAACATTGGCGGAGATGAAACATACAAAGCTTATGAAGAAATTGGGGCAAAATGTATAATTTTTGGCAAAGATATGTCTGAACAAGTCAAAGTTGAATATCAATATCGAGAGGATATAACGCACGACCCCGTTGTGGTTGAAGGTGTAAATCTTGAAAAAGCAGGGATATATTATGCCATTTACACGATTGACAACATTCGTTATAAAGGTGTTACGCTTATAAGAAACATAATTGTTATGAGGGAGGAATAGTGATATGGCGAAGAAGAAATCTCCGGTTTTAAAAATTTTAGGTTTTGTTTTTTGTCTTCTTTTAGGTGCTGCTTGCAGTTTTGTTGCGCTTGCGTGGGTTTCGTTGCCAGATAGTTATGAAATTCCACAGAGCACAACAGGTTCGACTCCAAACCCTTCAAATGGGCAACTTGATGTTGAAACGATAAAAGGACAAGATTTGTCAATTCATTTTTTAGAACTTGGAAACAAATACACAGGGGACTGCACCTTTATCAAGTCAGGAAACACAGAAATGCTGATAGATGCTGGCAGTCGTGAGTCAAGTGTTCCGGTAATTTCAAATTATATCAATCAATATTGCACTGATGGAATCTTGGAATATGTTGTTGTAACTCACGCACATCAAGACCATTATGCAGGATTTGCAACATCTAGTGGAAAAGATAGTATTTTTGATATATATAAAGTTAATCTGATTATAGAATTTGCAAAGACAAACAAAGCAGACACGGCAACGATGCAAGCAAATTACATAAGAGAAAAGGGCGAAGCAAAAGATAGTGCAGGAAATCAGACAAAAGTAGTTACAGCACTTGACTGTGTTAATGGGACAAATGAAGCACAAAGAACTTATGACCTTTCTAGCAATGTAAATTTCACAATTCTTTATCACGAATTTTACGAACAAGAAGCATCTTCAGAAAATGATTATTCTGTTTGTTTGATAGTAAATCAAACAACTTCGGCGGGGGATAAACATTATCTTTTTACGGGAGATTTGGAGAAAGATGGAGAAGAATCCCTTGTGTCATCTTCAAAAAACGAAGGATATTTATATGAGGTTGAGGTTTATAAGGCAGGGCATCATGGGTCAAAGACAAGTTCATCAGAGGCACTTTTGAAAAAAGTTAAACCTAAAAAAGTTTGTGTGTGCTGTTGTGCGGGAAGCAGTGAATATACTTCAAAAAATGAAAATCAATTTCCAACGCAAATTTTCATTAATCGTATAGCGGAATTTGCGGAAACGGACCAAGTGTTTGTAACTTCTCTTTGCATAGACTATAAAAATGCACAATTTACATCAATGAATGGAAATATTGTTATAAGTTGTTCGTTTGCAACCGCAACAACCTATGTTAACTGTTCAAATAATAACACCATTTTAAAAGAAACAGATTGGTTTAAAAATAACAGAACAGTGCCTCCACAATGGCAATGACAGGCACGCCCGGTTCTATGTGGCAATTAATTTGTAAGAAAACTAAATAGAGCATAATAGAACTTGTATTTGTTCACCAAATATAATTTTCAAGAAATAAACAAAGGGGTGATTATGAAAACTTTTAACAAACTCGTTCGGGATAAAATTCCACAAAAAATTGAAAATAATGGAGAATGTTGCGAGATTGAAACTTTGAGTGATGAAAGATTTTTGGAGGAATTAAACAAAAAACTTCAAGAGGAAGTTAAAGAATATCTTGAAAGCGGAGAGGTGGAAGAACTTGCAGACATAGCGGAGGTTTTGCGAGGAATTTTGCTTGCTAAAAAGGTTGATTTAAAAGAGTTTGAAAATCTTCGCCAAGCAAAGGCAGAAAAAAGAGGCGGATTTGAAAAGAAAATTTTTCTTAAATCAACATTCACAAATGAAGAAAAAAATTAAAATTTAGATTTAGATTTAATAAATAGAAATAATTATTTTTAAATAAAAAAAGAATTAAAAATCATAAAAAAACAAAAAATCAGCAGTTTTTGCTGATTTTTTTATTATTTTTACTATTTTTTAGAATTGTTTGAGTGTAGTTATTATTTTTGCAATTTAAAATTATAAAAATTTTTTCAGGTTTTTCTCGAAAATTTTGTTGGTGTTTTGAGTTTCTCAAGCAAATGTTTTGCATAAACTCTTTCGAAACATCTTAACCCTTTTTTCGAATAGTTCGACAAAGGTTTAAACGGGCTGTTGTGTGTGATTCCATTGTCCTCACAAATTGCGGTTATATTTTGAAATTTCATAGAGATTGAAGATTCCGGTTGAGGCAATCCCTTTTCTTTTGCAAGTTTTATTAACTCCGCTTTTGTCTTTGATGAGCAAAAATCTTTTTTTTAAAACTTTGTCTATGAAAATTTCGCAACATACTTCATCATGCTTGTCAGTCCAAATCATCTAAGTCATCTCCTTCATCAAACAAATCATCTATGTCATCATCTTCAACAATCAAATCATCTATGTCATCTGCTTTATTAAGTAAATCTTCTAGGTTGTCTTCAACAATCAAAGCATTAAATTCGTCTAATTTTTTATTCATATTTAATATAAAGTCATAGTCCTTTTTTAGCCTTTGAGGAAGTTTAGTAAACAAAAAATGATCTTTTGGAAGGCGTTTGTTGTATTTGTCGTCGAGATATTTTTTCATTTCTTCCATGAGAAACAAAAACTCATCTTCATTCATTGGGTGATAGTCTTTGTAACAATAAAATTTACTTCCGTTTTGTTTCAATTCAACAAAAAAGTGCTTGTTCCCATTGGTCATATGGATCAATTTTGGGTAGTAATTGATTGGTAGTCTGTCCATATCACAAAAAGAATGGTTGGCAAAAGTTGAATTTTCTTTTTTCATATCCTAAACCTCCATATGTAGAAAATTGATATATATTAAAAATTTAAAATTTATAAAAATATAAAAGCATCACAACGAGATGCGGAATATTTTAAAATAAAAAATGCAATTGGTGCGCCGCAAGGGATTCGAACCCCT
>JAGBBH010000009.1 GCA_017938505.1 Clostridia bacterium
ATGTACATTCTGCCAATTTTTGCTCTTTCAAGTGCTTCAGTCAAAATTGCTTTGTCAATGCCTTTGATTTTGATATCCATTTGGATTGCAGTAACACCCTTTGCAGTTCCTGTAACCTTAAAGTCCATATCGCCAAGGAAGTCTTCAAGTCCTTGAATGTCAGAAAGAACTGCAACTTTTCTTGAGTTTTCATCTTTAATGAGTCCCATTGCAATTCCTGCAACAGGAGCTTTAATTGGAACCCCTCCATCCATAAGAGCAAGAGTTGAACCACAAACAGAAGCCATTGAAGACGAACCATTTGAAGAGAGAACTTCACTTACAATTCTAAGTGCATAAGGGAATTCTTCTTCATTTGGAACAACAGGTTCCAAAGCTCTTTCTGCCAAAGCTCCGTGACCAATTTCACGACGACCAGTTGACTTAATCATTCTTGCTTCGCCAGTTGCATAAGGTGGCATATTATAGTGATGAACATAACGATTTACATCTTCGTCATCAAGACCTTCCAATTTTTGAACATCTCCAACAGTTCCAAGTGTGAGAGCTGAAAGCACTTGTGTTTCACCTCTTGTAAACACAGCACTGCCGTGAACTCTTGGCAAAAGGCCTACTTCACACCAAATAGGTCTAATTTGTTCGAGAGTTCTTCCATCTGGACGAACTCCATCATTCAAGATTTTTGCTCTAACCTTTTCTTTTTGCATTTTATAGAGAACATCTTTAATTTCTCTTTCTTTTTCAGGGAAAATTTCTGCAAAATGATTGAGAACATCATTGTCAACTTCTTCTTGTCTTGCTTGTCTTTCTGCTCTCACAAAGGTGTCAAGAACATAGTCATATTTTTCGCTTGCATATTCTCTAACAGCTTTTTCAATGTCCTCTGGCACTGCATAATAAACAATTTTAGGGTTAACAGGTTTTCCAATTTCTGCCTTAACAGTCTTAAGGAAAGCAACAATCTTCTTAATTTCATCGTGAGCAAACATAATTGCATCAAGCATAACGCTTTCAGGAATTTCATTTGCACCTGCTTCAACCATCAAAACCGCTTCTTCAGTTCCACTTACTGTAAGTGCAAGGTCGCTAACTTCTCTTTGCGCTTGGTCAGGGTTAACAACAAATTTTCCATCAACCAAACCAATTTGAACAGAACCTGTAGGTCCAAGGAATGGAATATCAGAAATTGCCAATGCAAATGAAGAACCAAGCATAGCAAGAGGTTCTGGACTTACATCTGGGTCAATTGAAAGAGCCGTTGCAACAACAACTACATCATTGAAAAAGCCTTTTGGGAAAAGTGGTCTCAAAGGTCTGTCAATCAATCTTGAAACAAGAATTGCCTTATCACTTGGTTTGCCTTCTCTTTTCTTAAATCCACCAGGAATTTTTCCAACAGAATACATTTTTTCTTGATATTCAACAGAAAGAGGAAAAAAGTCTTGTCCTTCTTTTGCTTGTTCACTCATTGTAACATTGACCATAACAACAGTATCGCCACAACGAACCAAACAAGAACCATTAGATTGACCACAAAGTTTTCCTGTTTCAAAAGAGATATCTTTTCCGGCAACATTAATCACATACTTTTTAAAATCCATAACATAATCCTTTTAAATTTTTATAATCTTCATACTAAAACAACTAAAAACTTCTAAAACATAAAAAATTAGAGGAGCAAAAAAACAGCTCCCCCAAAATTATTTAATTTCTCTAATGTTAAGTTCTTTAATCAAGCTTCTGTAAGCTTCAATATCTCTGTCTTTAAGATATTGCAAGAAACCTTTTCTCTTACCAACCATTTTCAAAAGACCGCGTCTAGAGTGATTGTCTTTTTTGTTAGTTTTGAGGTGTTCTGTCAAGTGGTTGATTCTTTGAGTCAAAAGAGCAACTTGAACTTGAACTGAACCAGTGTCATTTTCAGATTGTTTGAACTTAGCAATGATTTCGCTTTTAACTTGCTTATCCATAATCTTCCTCCATAAAAAGTTTTTAACAACATTGCCCCAGCAAAAGGTTTGAAGGAAATCCTTTAACCGAGCCAAAGTTTTATCGACAGGACTATTCTAACACAAAGAAACAAAAAAGTAAAGAATTTTGTGAAAAATTTTTCTATAATTTACAAAAAACTTCAGCAAAAAAGCGACCTTTAGAAAAAGTTTTTCTTCTTTTCAATCATTTCATCAATCCGTGCAATATAATCTTGAATAAATTTGCAGTTTGGTTGTCTTTCAATGCGGTTTTCCATATTGAAAATTCTTTTTGAAATTGCACCAGCACCAATGGCAACAACGGAAGAAACATCTTCCATACTGTCAATGTTAAATATGCACACATTATCATCTCTGAAATAACCCACATTTTCAAGTCCACCAACTTGATGTTTTTGGCGGTATAAATAATATGGTTTATATCCATTTTCAATCAATGTTTTTTGTGCAAACTCAACCATTTTTGGAACTTCGCTTGCAAACTTAACTTCTTCTCCTCTAATCTGCGCGGCATTCTTAACAGAAAGAGTGTGAACGGTTATGTTGTGAGGATAAAGTTCCAAAAGAGTTTTAATTGTGCGTTTAAAGATTCCAACTCTCTCTCCTGTAAGCCCTGCAATTATATCCATATTAACAACAAAATCCTCTTGCATCGCCAAAATGTAAGCATCAAGGACTTCTTTGTTTGTGGTCTTTCTGCCAATTCTTTTAAGAGTTGCCTCACAGAAAGTTTGAGGGTTGATTGAAATTCTTGTAACGCCATATTTTTTCAAAACTTTCAACTTCTCTTGCGTAATCGTGTCAGCCCTTCCACACTCAACAGTAAACTCATTGACAGGATAATTGATTGCTCCAAGCAACCGGTCAAGTTGCTCTACAGTCAAAACGGTTGGAGTTCCCCCTCCAATGTAGATTGTTCTAACAATGTATGCTTTTTCAGAAATGATTTTCTTAACCGCTTCCAGTTCCTTTAGCAAACATTCAAGATAAGTTTCAACCTTGTCCTTAACCGTGCAAAGTTCTGCCGAAATAAACGAACAATAATTGCATCTTGTTGGACAGATAGGAATGTTAATAAACAAATCAATGAGTTTATCATTTTTAATTATACATTTTTGGTTTTGCAAAATTTGAACAACCAATCTCGCTTTCTCTGCTGAAACATGATAGTCCCTTATCAGTGTTTCTGAAATTAAGTGAGGTTTAACTTCTCCCCTTTCAATCAAATCTCTTGCAAACTTTGTTGGTCTAACCCCTGTCAGAGAGCCCCAAGGAAGTGCCTTCCCTGAAATTTTGCTTAAAACTTCATAAAGTTGATTTTTAAATTTTCTTTTTGTCAAACTTTTCTTAAGCAATGCACTTGCATCTTGTGGCAAGGAG
>JAGBBH010000010.1 GCA_017938505.1 Clostridia bacterium
AGAAGGTGTTAACGTAGGATGTAAAGTAACACTAAGAAGTGAAAAAATGTATGAATTCGCTTACAAATTCTTTAATGTTGCATTACCAAGAGTAAGAGATTTTGGTGGAGTATCAGCAAACTCTTTTGATGGTAGAGGAAATTATTCAATGGGTATTAAAGTACAATTAATATTCCCAGAAATCGAATATGATAAAGTTGATAAATTAAGAGGAATGGATATTATATTTGTAACAACAGCTAAATCTGATGAAGAAGCAAAAGAATTATTAACACTTTTAGGAATGCCATTTAAAAACTAAGTTATTTGTTTGCAAACTAAAAGTTTAATATTTAGCAGATAACTTATCCAAATCAAAGTAAATTTGATTGTATTCTAAAAAAAGGTTTAAGAAAGGAGAAAAGAATGGCTAAAAAACCAGGATATAGTTTTGAAAATTTGACCAAAGAACAACAGAGTTGTTTAAGTCTGATTGAATCATTAGGAATATATGAATTGCGTGCTTTGGCTAGAGTGTTTGGAGACAATTCCCCTACCACATTAAAAAGAGATGACCACATTAAAATTGTTATGAACAAAATCATTTCAAAAGAAGATTTAAAGCCTATTCCTTTAAGACAAGGCAGACCTTACAAAGAACTTAGCAACATCGAGGGAATTTTAAGCGACCTTTCTGCAATTACTGGGCAAAACTATTTGCTTAGAGAAAACCAATCAAAATTGTCTTTTGGCATTAACAACAAAATTGTTTCTTTTAAACAAGTTGAAGAAAAAATTATGCGTCAAAAACTATTTCCTATTGAAGTTAAAGGCGTTTTGAGAGAAAGAAATGCTGATGAGTTTTATTTTATTGAGCAAACAAACCAAAAACTTATTCTAGTTAGAAAAGATTTAGACTATCGCCTTCAAGAAGGAGATTTCATTGTCGGAACAGCAATTGTTATGAACGAAGAAAAGGAATATATTCTTGATTCTGTTGAATTTGTAAATTATAAGAGCATTTCTCGTTACGAAGTCAACGACTCCCCTTATCTTTTGACAATGCCAAGCGAAAAGGTGGAATTTAACAACAAAAACATATTGCTAGGTGGAAGATATTTGTTGTCTGAAAAACTTACAGAAATGTCAGACCTTAAAGATTTGTTAAAGAAACTTAATGCAAACAAAATTGTTACAATTGCACTTGTTCCTAATGTTTTTTATGAAGATATCGTTGCTGTAACCTCTCTTGGTTTTAACAACACTTTCCTTTTAAGATATGATGACAGACCTTCAACAAATTATGATTCAATAATTTTAATGCTTGAACATATCAACAGATTGCAACAATTGGGATATAGCATCGCATTGTTTGTTGAAGACCCTGTTACCCTTGCAAGCATTATTGATTATGCATTTAACACAATTTCTAAACCTCTTGTTGGCCACTCTGAAAATGCGGTTGAAACTTTAAAACAAATTGTAATGCTTGCACGAGCCGGCGAAAACAACAAAAGCACGACTTTGTTTATGACTCAAAACGAATCAGATATGACCGACTGCTTGTTTGTTTCTTCAATTTATAAAGTTTCAAAGAAATTAAACTAAAAATTTAATAACAAAAATTTTTTATTCATAATTTAAAAACAATCATAAAAACCATAAAAGATGGCAGAAAGAAGCAACAGTGCTTTTGTTCGTGCCATCTTTTTAATTTGAATTATGTTTTAAAAATTCATTATTATCGCTAAATTCTAAATTCATTAGCATTTTTTTGTTAATTGTTTGACAATTATTGTTTGATTATTTTATACTCTATATATATAAATTTAAGAGGTATGTTATGTTGAATATGTTTCTTTCCATTCCAAGCAGTTTTGATTTGTTTGGACTTAAAGTAAATTTTTATGGATTAATTACAGCATTGTCATATATCGCCGGCATTTTAATCACCTGCCTTTTGGCAAAAAAGAGAGGTTTTAAGGGTGAAGACATCATAACTCTTGCTTGCTATGTTGTTCCTTTTGCCATTATTGGTGCAAGAGTGTATTATGTGCTTTTCAAACTTGAAAATTACACCAATTTCTGGGATGTTTTCAAAATTTGGGAAGGAGGTCTTGCTTTTTATGGTGGTCTTATTGGTGGAGCAATTGCAGTTCTTCTTTATTGCAAAATTCACAAGAAAAACTTCTTTGCTTTGCTCGACATCATTGCCCCTGCCCTCATCTTTGCACAAGCACTTGGCCGCTGGGGAAATTTCTTCAATCAAGAAGCCTTTGGAATTGTCATTAAAAACCCTTCTTTGCAATGGTTCCCATTTGCAGTGTTTATCGACAGAACACAGCAATGGCACGCAGCAACATTCTTCTATGAAAGTATGTGGAATTTGATTACTTTTGCAGTCTTAATTGTTTTGCTTTACAAGTGCAAATTCAAGCACAATGGAATTATTGCATCATTCTATCTTCTTCTTTACGGAATTGGTCGTCTTTGGATTGAAGGTCTTAGAACAGACAGTCTTTACATTGGAAACATCAGAATCTCTCAACTTCTTAGCATCATTTTCGTAATTATTGGTGCAACAACAATTATATATTCGTTTATGCAGAAGAAAAAGAAAAAAGACAGTTTTGACATAATTATGGAGGCAATTAAAAAATCATAAAAATAAAAAGAGGTGTTCCCCTCTTTTTTTGTTGTGTCCTTTAGCCTAAAACAAGAAATTGTTTAAAATCTGAAAAAACATTCATAATAACATTATGCAAGGACGATTGGCAGGAATAAAGAAAAGTTATTTAATTAGAATTTCGGCAATTCTACTTCTTTTTGTTTTCATTGTTTCTGTTTTGCTTGACATATATCTTCTAAATGTCGCAGAGTTGTGGTTTTTTAGTTTTTGTTTGTGTATTGGACTTTTTGAACTTGTTGAGAGTTTTTTGTTTCATTTTGACAGTGCATTTTATTTTGGTTCGCTTTTATCTTTGATTGGAAGTTCAGGATATATTTTTACTTTTCCAGAAATCTCTAAATTTGCTGTTTTTTTTGTTGCTTTGTCTTTTTTGATTGCTTCTTTGCTTACTTCTATTGTTTACAAACAGAAATTTCACTTAATTATCTCTTTTTCGATATTATTCCCCACTACTTACGGTTTTTTATTTGCAAAAAATTTAATAACTTTGCCAATTTTTATTGCTTTTAGTTGTTGTTTTTTGGTAATATTAATATTGAGTTTGACTACAAGTCTGAAATGGAGAGTGTAATATGTTTTCACACGAATTTGATGGTTATAAAAAACAAGAAGTAGAAAATTTCATTGAAACTATGAAGGCTAGTTATGAAGCAAGACTTATGGAAGAAAAGTTGAAAGTTCTTGATTCTGAAAAAAAGGTTCTTGACCTTAAAAATGAACGCTATGAAATTGAAAATAAAGAAAAAAACATTATGACTGCCCTTAATGCAATTGAAAAGGCAAAAAAATTCCAAGAAGAAGGTTCTCAAAAACTTTACAGACTTATTGTTGACAAAATGGAACTTCTCATTAAAGAACTAAACTTAAAGTTTCCTTCACTTAGAAAAGACCCTGACTTTGACAGTCTTTTGTCTGAATTTGCAAATATGGTTCAAAACTATAAAGCAACGCTTGAAAGAACGACAAGCATTACAAACCCAATTTATTCTGAAAATGATAGCATGCGCTTGCTTTTAAACAAAATGCATGATTATAAAAAATTTCAAGAACCTGTTAAAGAAGTTCACATCCAAATCAACTCAATGAAAAAACCTGTTTCAATTCAAGAGGTCCCTCAAAGTGAAAGTGGATTTAATTTTGAAGAAGCACTCAATCCAACTCAAGATTTAGATGAAATTATGAAAGCATTTGACTTCTATAATGGTTAAAAATAAAACCCCTCTTATGAGGAGTTTTTTTATTTCAGTTTTTTACATAAACCTTCTTTAAAGAGGGATATCTGAAAAAAGTTTCAGAGTTTTACTTTTCAAAAGTTAGAATATAAGCGTAAGGAACATTCCAGAAATGACACCTATAGCATATTGCATTGCCAAAATTCCTAAATTTTGAAGAGGATGTTTTTTGTTCTTACCAAAAAGAATTATCATTCCAACACCAGCACCTGCTGTAAGTCCAGCAATGAGGGCAGGAAATGAAATAGTCCCCGATAATATGAAAAGTTCAACCAAAATTACGGACGAAGCACAGTTTGGGATTAAACCAATTAAACTGGCAATAATTATCTGTAAATATTCATTTGAAGTAAACAATAATTGCAGTGAGCTTGGGTCAACATAAGCCATAATCAAGTTGATGACAAATGTTGCAACAAAGATGTAAATGATGATATTAAATGTATGCATAAAAGCATCTAAAAAGATGTTATTTGCACAACAATGGCCATGCTCGTGTCCACAATCCACACCGCAAGATTCTGAATGAATATGTCCGCATTTGTTTGAAGTTAGCATATATGAATTATTATCCCCAGATACTCCACAATCTATCGTTTTCTCTTTGCTTTTATGAATTTTTACTTGATTTTGCCTAAACTGTTTGTTTTGTAACACCATTTTTGTTGCTTGAACTTTCCGTTTTCTTCTGACAAACCCAAAAATAAGGTCAACAATATACCCCCAAAAAATAGCAAGGCAAATTTTTATTGCAACAAGTTTCAGAAGGTCAAGGGAGCTTGATGGGTTTGCAAGCATAATTGGTATTGCCTCATCTGATGTTGCAACAAAAACGGCAACCAAAGTTCCAATTGAAACTGTTTTTTTGGAATATAAGTCAGACAATACGGAAGAAAATCCACATTGAGGAACACAACCTAAAAATGAAGCATATAAAACACTTGTCTTTTTATTTTTAGATAAGAACTTGCTAAACTTATGGCTGTGGTCATGTGATAAAAAGGAAACAAGAAGATATGCGAGAAAAAGGACAGGAATAACCTTTAAACTGTCCGTAACGGCTTCATATAATGCTTCAACAAATTTCTCTGCCATAATGCTCCTTAATTTTCAAACGCAATTATAACACAACTCTAAAAAAAACACAAACATAATTTACAACAAATATGTAATATGTGTTGACTAATCAACAATTTTATTGTAAAATATGTCTAAATTTATTTAAAAATATTTAAGGAGTTGAAATGAAGGAAATTTTTCCAGATATAAACAAACTTTCTGTCATAAAAAATGCTTACACAAAGTTTATTACTTCAAATGTTAAGAAAGAAGAACTTCTTTGCAGTTATGCCATTTTTCTAGAAGCTATAAGTGAAAAAGATTTTCATTCGCAACAGGAACTTTCCGAATTTGTTGGATGCAACAAGGCTCATACGAGCAGAACATTGCTAAAAATGAAGCAAAAAGAACTGATTAATATTCCAAATTCTAATGAAAGAATTGCCATTTTAACTGAAAAAGGAAAAGATTACATTAGAAAATACCGAAAAACCAGAAAGGACTTCATTAACCAACTTATAAAAGATGTATCCCCTATTGATATTGAAGTTTTTACAAAAGTTATAGATAAAATCTTTACAAATGCTAAAAAAATTGGAGATTAAGGAGAAAAAGATGGATAAAGAACTCAAATTAATTAATGTCAACAAAATCTATAAACTGTCAAATAAAGAAACCTTTCAAGCCCTTTATGATATAAACATTGAGTTTAACAAAGGCGAACTTATCTCAATCATTGGCGAAAGCGGAAGCGGGAAGTCAACCTTAATGAACCTTATTGGCGGACTTGATTCTGACTTTGAAGGACAAATCATTTCTGGTGGTGAAAATCTTGAAAAGTTGACCGATAAAGAGTTAGATAAATACAGAAAAAACAAAATAGGTTTCGTTTTTCAGTCGTTTAACTTAATCTCTCATTTGTCAATTTTGGATAATGTTACCCTTGCCCTTACACTTTCAAATGTAAGCG
>JAGBBH010000011.1 GCA_017938505.1 Clostridia bacterium
CAAAGGACAGGCAACCGCTTCCAAGATGTAGGTGATATTGCAAGAGATTTGAAAGTCATGGCAAGACAGTTGAATGTTCCAGTCATTGCATTATGTCAGTTGAATAGACAGTTGGACAATGAGAAAAGAACACCAACACTTGCAGATTTGAGAGAATCAGGCGAAATTGAAAACAATGCAGATATAATCATGTTTTTGCATTCAACAGATAGCAAATACAACGAAAAGCGAAACATTGATTTAATTATTGGCAAGTTTAGAAGCGGACAGATGCGAGCAGTAAAAATGGAATATGAAGGCAAGTGTTTCAGGTTTAAGGAACTGGAAAAAGAACCAGTGAAGAAACCAACAACCAAACAAACTTCAATGGAATTAACACCTATTGAAGATGATGGAAGTTTGCCATTTTAGTAGGAGGTAGTATGAAATTCTTTGAACTTATAAAGCAATACAACAATACAAAATTCAGGTTGAAATCAAAAATGAATGAAGAGGCAGAATTAAGGGAATTGTGTGCATTGCCAAAAACAAGTGATATGGGTGGAATGCCTGGTGCTCCAGGTTATAATGGTTCACCTGTTGAAAAATTTGTGATTAGACTTGATGAATTAAAACAAGAACAAAACAAACTTAATTCCAAACTTGAAGACATAAGAAATGACATCATGCTTTTCATTGACACACTTGATGATTACTTTGCAAGACAGGTTGTTGAATTGGTGGTATTTAGATTATCACCAAGACCGAACTGGAAACATGTTGCAAAAAGAATTGGTTACAGTGAAAGCGGTGCAAGAGCATTATACAAAACAAGTGCTTCAAAATTGGAAAATCTTGAATTGGAGGAATTAAAAAGATGAGTTACTTTGGAAACGAAAAAGAACTTGCAGACAAAGAAAGAGAAGAAGCAGAAATTGTTGCAAGTAACGAATATCAAAAAGAAGTTGATGAAGGTTCGCCACACATAGAAAGATTGGCAGATGGTTCATGGGTTGGAAGCATAGAAGTTGACATGCTGAATGCAAGTATTGATGAAGTTGAACATCAACAACAAAGATTGCTTGAAGCAATATTGGAACAAAAAGAAAAAGATGCAACTGATACATCAACCTATGTTTGCGAAACAAAAATGCTTCATTTTGTTGCATCAGGAAGAAAAACACTAATTGTCAAATTGAGAAAGGTGCAAAATTCAAATGAATAAAAAGAAGGTTGTAAAAATTGGAATTATCTGTTTGTGCTTAATTGCATTGTGTGTTGGGGTGTATTTCATTCTAAACCACTTTGGCATAACAGATGTTGAAACAATAAGAAGTGTTGTTGAAAGTTGTGGTGTTTGGGGTTGGTTAGTATTCATGCTTATGTTTATAACTGCCAGTGTGTTCTTGTGTTTTATACCAGGAACATCAGCATCATTCATTGTTGTTTCAATCGTATTGTTTGGTGCATGGAAGGCATTGATTATATCTTCTGTGTCAGTCATTATTGCTTCATCAATTATGTTCTTTATTGGACACACCTTTGGTGAAAAGGTGGCGGAAAAAATTGTTGGAAAAGACAGTTTACATAAGGCACAAGAATTGATTGATGTTAAAAGCAAAATATTCTTGCCATTGATGTTTCTGTTTCCTGTTTTTCCTGATGATGCACTTTGCATGGTTGCAGGAATGACAAAAATGAAATACTGGTATTTCTTAATTGTTGTTGCAGTTTGCAGAACAATAGGCATTGCCACTATATGCTTTTTGGGTAGTGGTTTTATAAACTGGGCATCACTTTCAATTATTGAATGGTTTTGCCTGATAACATGTTGTTTGGTTTGGTTGTTTGTTATATTCAAAGCATCAAACAAAATAGAACAAAAAATTAAAAATAAAAAGGTGGAAGAAAAAGATGAATAAAACTGAAAAATATGAATTTCAAAAAGAGTTATCAAAAGAAGAAGCGAAAAAGCACAAAGGTTTTCATATCACAATTACAGATTTGAACGAAGGCAAAGTGATGTTTGATGAAGACACAAAGGCAATTATAGGTGCTTTTGACAAAGGCACAGGTGTTCAGGGTGTTTCAATGACAGTAGGAAATCAGTTACTTGTTATGCAGACTCTTGACACAGTAGAAAAAATTGTTACAGCAACAAAAAAGCAAGTTGTTTTAAGTTTATTAAAATCAAAGATGGAGGGAAGCGAAAATGAATAAATGTATCTTTATTGGAAATTTAACAAAAGATCCTGAATTGGCAACAACTTCAAGTGGTGTTACAGTGTGCAGGTTTACACTTGCAGTTCAAAGAAAATTTGCAAATGCAGATGGCGAAAAGGAAGCAGATTTTATCAACATTGTTGCTTGGCGAAAACTTGGTGAAACTTGTGGAAAATATCTTGCGAAGGGTAGAAAATGCAGTGTTACAGGTGCAATGCAAACAAGAAGTTATGATGCACAAGATGGTTCTAAAAGATATGTAACAGAAATCATTGCAGAAGAAATTGAGTTTTTATCAGCAAAACCACAAGAAGACGGCGGTTCAGCAGATCCTGAATTAACACCTATTGAAGATGATGGTGATTTGCCATTTTAGTAGGAGGCGAACATGAGAAACATACAACAGATGGTGAATTATTTGCAGAAGAAGTTGATTGAACATGGTTTTACTATTCAGCGGTTAGATGCAGAAACAACAAAATCAGTTTATTTGAAACTTGATTATGGTTTGTGCAATAGCATAAGAATAAGCGACCATACAGGCAAAAAAGAATTTGCATACCGCTTCAACATTTTAAGACAAATGCCATCAAAATCTTGCCAGTTCTTTGACAATGGCAGATTTCCAAGATATTTCTATTCATTTGACATGGTTGACAAAATGATTGAAGACATCTTGAAAAGAAGAAGTCAGCAAATTCAAAGATATGGCAAGAAGTTGTATTTGGCATTTCAGGAAAAAGAAAAAACTGAAAGGAATGGCAACAACAGATTTTGGAATAAAGCAAAATTGGTGAATTAACCTGGAGGAAACATGGAAAACAAAGAAGAATTGTTGAAAAAAATTAAAGCACTGGCAGAAAGCGGTGTCGGTGGCGAAAAAGAGAATGCACAAAAACTATTGCAAGAATTGATGGAAAAATACAACATTCAAGAAGAAGACATTGAAGAAGATGTTATTAAAGAATTTGATATAACTGTGCCAAGATTTTACAATGCGGGATATCTTGCAAACCAAGTCCTTTATTCTATTGTTGGAAAAGATGTTGAAGATGGGAAAAAGGGGTTTTACAGTTATAGATGGAATGGTAGAAAAAAATATTTTATCAAATGCACTTCTGCTGAATTTTTGGAATTTGAAGCAAAATTTAAGTTCTACATGCATCACTTCAAAATTGAAATTGAAAGGTTTTATTCAGCATTTATTCAGGCAAACAAAATATTTCCGCCACCTGACAAATGCAGGGAAGAAAAGCAGAGATTTTTTCTAACAGATGAAGAACTTAAAATGCTTGACTTGGCGGAAAAGTTAGAAAAGCATGAATATAGGTTACAAATTGAAGATGTAAGGTAGGTGAAATATGAAAGAAAAGATATTGAAATGTATTGGGTATATAGTGCTTGTTGTTTTTATGTCTTTTATTCTTTTTTCTGTTGTTTACATAACAAAAGAAAATGAAATATTAAAAAAGAAACTTGAATTTGCAGAAGGCAATCCAAAGGAAGCAACAATTCTTGCGGTTGTTGGAAGTTGTGTTTATGTTTATGATGATTATGTTGAAGCATTTATTGAAATTGATGTTTTTGAAGAAGTGATACACACAACCATTGAAGTTGGTGATGTTGCTATTTATATTGTTGATTATGATTATACAGATGCTGATTTAATAGCAGTTATAAAAAGGTGTGATTATGAACAATGAATTTAATGCAGATGAAATCAAAGCAAGATATACCATTTATGAGATATTAAGCAAGTATGGACTTTATCCGCAAAGAAACAACATGATTGCATGTCCATTTCACAATGAAAAGAATGCATCAATGAAGATATATGACAACAACACATTTCATTGTTTTGGTTGTGGTGCTGATGGTGATATTTTTGACTTTGTGCAAAGAATGGAAAATTGTGATTTTATAAGAGCAATGGAAATTATCACAAATAGCACCTTTCAACCTTACATTCCAAAGAAAGAACCTGTTAAAACCAAAGTTGCACAGAATCCACAAATGTTGAAAAACTATATCAAAAAATGTCATGACAATTTGTCAAAAACTGATTACTTCTATAAAAGGAAGTTGAACAAAGAAACACAAGAAAAGTTTTGTCTTGGTTATGATGAAAAATACAATTCTGTTGTGATTCCTTACAATAAAGAACTTACATATTATCAAAGCAGAAATGTTGAAACAAAAGCATTTTATAAACCAAACACAGATATTGCAGGAACTGAACCGCTTTTTAACCAGGAAGCATTGAAACTTGCAGATTGTGTGTTTGTTGTTGAAAGTCCTATATGTGCATTATCAATCATGCAATATGGATACAATGCCATTGCATTATGCGGTGTGCAGGGGTGGAAGAAATTACAGAACATAGAAATAAACAAAGATTGCAAACTTATTCTATGTTTAGACAATGATTTTGAAGGCAAAAAGGCAAGAGATAACATCATCAATGCTTTTCCTGAAAAATCAATCGCATATAACATTGCCAGTGAATGTAAAGATGCAAATGAACTTCTTATTAAAGATGAAACCAGGTTTGTAAAAAATCTTTACTTAATTTCAACACTGGTGAAGAAAACATATTTTGGAGGAAATTATGAAAATTGAAAATGATGAAGGCAAAAAAATTTTAGATAAAGCATTGAACTATGCAAAAAATGTTACTGTTGACTATACCACAAAAGAAGGTTGCAATGAGTATATATCAAATGTTATAGATAAGTTCAAAGAAGCGAAGAAAAGCATTGATGAACTTGCTGAAAATATTACATATCATTTGGAAGATGTTGAAGAAGCATTGCAAAATGGAATGGCACATAAAATGTTTTTTGTGGGTGATGAACTTGAATTTGAATTGTTGTCAGGCGAACCTGTAACAATAGTTTGCATTGGCAAGAACCATGATATATTAAAGAATGGCGAAAAAGCAACATTGACATTTGCATTTAAGAAATGTCTTGATGGCGAATTTGAAATAGATCCAAGCGGTTCAAATGAATGTGGTTGGAAGAATTGCAGAATGCGAACTGTTTACTTGCCAAGAATATTCAAATTGCTTCCAAAGGTTATTCAGGACTTGATTGTTCCAGTTGAAAAATTTGCAAACAATGGAAAAGACAAAAAAGAAACAGTGCTTGATAAACTATTCCTTTTGAGTGTTAGAGAATACACAGGAACAGATGAAGACAGTTTGAAAGGCGAAGGTGAACAATATGAATACTTTGCCAAAGGTAACAAGTTCTTGAATGAATACTGGTGGACTCGCAGTCCTAACACTAATAGCATTCATAGTTGGAACAATGTTAACAATTATGGTTACATCAATATTAACACTGTAAACAATACATACAATGTCCGCCCCTGCTTCTGCATCTGTTAAAATCGCAAGTGTATTAACACTTGCAATGCTATATGCAGTTAGAACCAGGAAATGTTTACAACATGGATTGTATAGATGGCATGAAGCAATTATTGAAGCAGGGTATCACAGTTGATTGCATCATAACAGATCCACCTTACAATATAAGTGTTGAAGGCAAAGAGATTAAAAGAGATAAACCAAACACAAAGACCGCCAGGAAAACATCAATCAAATTTGATTTTGGTGAATGGGATAAAATGGACAATGCAGAGTTTGAAAAGTTTATTGAAGAATTTGTTTCACTTGCATGTCAGTTGTTAAAACCTGGAGGAGCAGTGTTGTGTTGGTTTACAAAAGAAAAAATAAGTTGGTTAGCAGATTTATTCAATAAGAACGGAATTAAAACCAAAACAATAATAACTTGGCACAAAACAAATCCAACACCACAATTTAGAATTACAAATTATCTATCAGCAAGTGAATTTTGTTTTTATGGAATAAAAGAAGGCGGAAGATACACATTCAATTTTGAAAAGCAAAATGACATGCACAATGTGATAGATTATCCAAATGCTTCTATTTATGGCGAAACAGAGCATCCAACAGAAAAACCGCTATACATTATAAATAAGTTGGTGCGAACACATACAAACGAAGGTGATTTAATTTTGGACTGTTTCATGGGTTCATTCACAACCGCAGTGTCTTGCCACAAATTACAAAGACAGTTTATAGGTTTTGAGAAAGATGCGAAGTTTTATGAAATGGGAAGTGCCAGGTTAAAGAAAGCACAATCACAATTAAGCATATTTGACATGGGGGTTAAGATATAATGCAATCAATTCTTCAAAAAAGAAAAGAGTGTTATATAACACATTCAACTGTTGGACTTCATAAGCATCACATCTTTGGTGGTGCTAACAGGAACATAAGTGAAAAGAATGGGTTTTGGGTGTGGTTAAGATATGACCTTCACAACCTGTCAAATGATGGTGTCCACAATGATTATCAATTCAATTTGCAATTAAAGCAGAAATGCCAAAAAGAGTTTGAAAAAACACGTTCCAGGCAAGAATTTATGAAATTGATTGGCAGAAACTATCTTGATTGGTGAAATTGTATCACTTTTAGCAGGTTTTAGCACATTTTAGCAGAACAAATAAAGAAGAAGTGTGATATAATTATAATGTGCAAAAGTATAAGAAAAAACAATCGTAGCAATTAAGTTTGCCGAAAATCTTTGCGAAAGTAAGAACGGAAAAAGCAGTAAGAAATTACTTTGTGAGTTTGATTGTTTATAGCATAAAACAAAAACAAGTTGGTGATGCTGACTTGTTTTTTTATGGTGTTGTTCTGCATCTGTATGATACCTCGCAGATAAAGAATAGGGGAAACCGACTGCCAACATTAAAAATGCGGTTAAGGTGGGTGAATTTAATGGCAGAAATCAATTAAAGGAGTATTTATGGAAGAAAAAGACATTTTGAATAGATTTGTATATCACAAACCAAAAGAAGATGATGCAATGAAATTTGTTACAATAAGACAACAGGCAAAACAGTTTGCAGACATAATAAATGGGGTTGTGCCAGAAGGTAGAGAAAAAAGTTTGGCAATAACAAAACTTGAAGAAGTTGTGATGTGGGCAAATGCAGGAATAGCAAGAAGGGGGGAATAATATGAATATAGCAATTTTAATATTTTTAATTA
>JAGBBH010000012.1 GCA_017938505.1 Clostridia bacterium
ACTTCGACGGGGACCAAATGCCTGTTCACATTCCTCTTTCAATTGATGCTAGAACAGAAGCAAGAACATTGATGCTTGCATCAAACAACATTTTGAAATTGTCAGATGGTGAACCTATTGTAACTCCAGCACAAGATGTGGTGCTTGGTTGTTATTATTTGACACTTCTTAAACCAGGTGCAAAGGGCGAAGGAAGTTTGTTTACTTCAAAAAATGAAGTTATTTATGCTTATCAAACAAAAAATCTTGACCTTCAAGCAGAAATTACTGTTAGACTTTCTGCTGAAGTTGATGGAAAGAAATATAGCAAAAGAGTTACAACTTCTGTTGGTAGAATTTTGTTTAACAACATTATTCCACAAAACCTTGGTTATGTTGATAGGTCAATACCTGAAAATATGTGCGACCTTGAAATCAACAAGCCTGTTATGAAGAAAGAACTCAAGAAAATCGTTGTTGACTGCTATGAAAAGTTTGGAACATCAGAATGTTCAAAACTCGTTGACAGACTTAAAGACATTGGTTATAAATATTCTACATTGGCTTCAATTTCTGTTAATATTTATGATATTCAAGAACCAGAAGAAAAAACTGAAATCTTGAAAGAAGCTGAAGGAAAAGTTCTTGAAAACGAAAAAATGCTCAAGCGTGGGCTTATCACTTTGGAAGAAAAAATTAACGAAAATGTTAATGTTTGGAATGATGCGGTTAACCAAGTTCAATCTGCGGTTGTTAAAAGACTTGACACCTTCAACCCATTTAGTTTGATGGTGCTTTCTGGTGCGCGTGGTAACAATACACAGCTCAACCAAGACTGCGGTATGATTGGTATTAAAGCAACAGCTTCCGGTGTTAAGAACGACACTCCAATTAAATCATCATTCAAATCTGGTTTGAACCCAATTGAATATTTCATTAACTCTCGTGGTTCTCGTAAAGGTTTGTCCGATACAGCGCTCAAAACCGCTGACTCTGGTTATTTGACAAGAAGACTTGTTGATATCGCACAAGATGTTGTAATTACAACTGATGACTGTTTTGCTGATGCTGGAGAAAAGGTTAAGGGTGTAACTGTAACTGACCTTGTTTCTGACGGATTTGTTCAAGAATCTTTGGAAGAAAGAATTTATGGTCGTGTTGTGGTTAATGATGTTGTTGACCCTAAAACAAAAGAAGTTATCGTTCCTGCAAATACAATGGTTTCAAAAGAACAAGCTGCCGCAGTTGTTAAGGCAGGCATCAAGGAAGTTCAAATTAGAACACTTATCACTTGCCGTTGCAAGCACGGTGTTTGTGCAAAATGTTACGGAAGAAGTTTGGCTGGAAAAGAAATGGTTACTCTTGGTGAAGCAGTTGGTATTATTGCTGCTCAATCAATTGGTGAACCTGGTACACAGCTTACTATGAGAACCTTCCACACTGGTGGTGCTGCGGTTGCTGCGGATATTACTCAAGGACTTCCTAGAGTTGAAGAAATTTTTGAAGCAAGAAGACCAAAGGGTGAATGTTTGCTTTCAGAAGTTTCTGGAAAAGTTAAACTTAAAGAAGACGCAAAGAACTATTATATCACTGTTGTTACTGGTGAAGGCGACATTGACTATGAAGTGAGAAAACCTGCTGTTCTTAAAGTTAAGAATGGTGAAAATGTTGAACCAGGAACTCAACTTACTGCTGGTGCAATTAATCCTGCTGACCTCCTTGTTACAAAGGGATTGAAGGGATTGCAACAATATCTTCTTTCAGAAGTTATCTCTGTTTATCGTGGACAAGATGTTAAGGTTAATGACAAACATATTGAAATTATTATCAGACAAATGCTTAAGAAAGTTAAGATTGAAGATTCCGGTGACACATCACTTCTTTCTGGAGAAGTTGTTGATGTTTCTCGCTGTGATGAAGAAAACGAAAAGGCATTGAAAGCTGGTGGAAGACCTGCAATTGCAAGAAGAATTTTGCTTGGTATCACAAAAGCTTCTCTTTCAACAGAAAGTTTCTTGTCTGCATCATCATTCCAAGAAACCTCAAGAGTTCTTACTGATGCGGCACTCAAGGGCAAAGTTGACAACTTGATGGGAATCAAGGAAAATGTTATCATTGGAAAACTTATTCCTGCGGGAACTGGTCTTAAACAATATAGAACAGTTGTTCCTGTTAAAGTTGAAAACAGCGACGAAACAGAAGCAATGTAACACTGAAAAATAAAAAAGAATTCTCTTTTTTGAGGGTTCTTTTTTGTTTTTGGTGCAAATTTATGTGTAAATTTATGAGAATAGTATATTGAAATTTCTTTTAACTTGTGTTATACTCCTTCTAGGAGTTAAGGCGAAAAAATTGAAAAATGAAAAAATGAAAAATGAACATTTTAAAGATTTGTCACCAAAGGTTAAAATGGCATTAGCATCTCTTGTAGATGATTTTTATAATCTTGAAAAGCAGCATACGGTTGTGGTTATGCCATTTTTTGGGTTGTTGCATACACAAGGGAATGAATGCAAACCTTTTTTGAATTATGTCGATATAAATATTCTTGATTTGATGCAAAAGCATTTTAAACAAGTTATTGTTTATCCTGGCGAGAATCGTTATTTAAGAGCCTATGGCTCGAATTTGGCTGCCGTGGAACATTTGGCAAATGAACAAAACATATTAAGCAGAATTGTAAACAAGACAGTATCTTTTGATGGTCTGCCTGAAAGATATGAAAACATAATTGAGTTATATCAAAATGCAATAACAAATTTTGAAGAAACCAAAAGGCGTTTTCCTTTGCCATATAAAACGGCATTTGATATTCAAACTCCTGAAGAATTGCTTGTTTTTATAAAACAGTTAGATTGCAAAATCAAACAAGAAGACAAGAGAAATAAAGTGTGTTTGGTGTGTCCGGCATCTTATCTGACGGATCATTCTGAAAGTGTTTACAATTCGATAAGGTCGGCGATAAAAGAAGTTGGTGGAAGTTTGTATTTTTCACAAAATATGGGTGATTTGCATTTATATAGTGCATCTTACAAATTGTTGTATGATGAAAATTTTCAGAAAAAATTTGTCCAGTCAATCCAAGATTTTGCAAAAACCTATAATGAAGATGTTGTAATGTTGGCAAAAGAAAAATTAGATTTTGCAAACATTGTAAACACTGTCGAAAGATTGATGTCGCATACGGCTGAAGATGAACTTGTCAAGAAGATTGATGGGGTCAATGTAAAAAGCATCTACTTTTCCAATGAGGGCAAACCTATGAAAGAAGAGTTGACGAAATAATATTAAAAAAGTTGCGGGTTGCAATTGAAAGAATGTTAATTTTTTCTAAAAAATTATCCACTTTTATAATAAAAAAAGTGGATTTTTTAATAAGTTTTTATAATAGGTTGCTTGAAGAACAAAAAACTGGACCTCGTAAATGATTTTGAAAATTGTGATTAGTGTGATATAATTTTTATTGAATAAAAAATTATTCAAAAAATGGCGAAAGGGTGCAGTGTATGAAAGTAATTGTAACTCAAGAAGAAATTGATAAAATTTTTGATTTTTATCAAACTGTTTCAAAGTTAAAAAATATTGAAAGAACTGGTTGGAATTATTGGGGGCTTTCAGGGGTTAGGGTTGAAAGTGTTGCCGAACATTCGTTTTGTTGTTGTGTCTTGGCAGTTTCAATCTTGTCAATAAAAGATTTTGGTATTGATGTAAATAAGGTTATTGCAATGCTTATGCTTCACGATTTTGAGGAAAGTGTTATGGGTGATATAACATATTTTGATAAAGCGTTTTTGAAAAAAGAACAATTGGCAGAATATGCAAACAAATTTTTGTTTTACGAAAGAGAGAACGGAACCTGCTTTTTAGATTTGATAAAAGAATTCAACGAGAATAAGACTAAAGAAGCATTGTTTGCTCGTCAAATTGACAAATTTCAGTCAGATTTAGAGGCTTTTTATTATGACGAGCATTTTGATTTGTCTAAAGCAGAGGAAAAGGTGTTAAACGATAAGCAAATTATAGAATTTAAAGAGCAAGGATTTTCTAAAGTTTCTCAATTCTTTTTGCAACACGACAAAAAGGTTTTTGATAAGTTCTTCCTGCAATTAGTTGAAAAGCTTGAAAAAATGGAAGAAGAATAGGTCTTTTAATTGACAAAAACAGGGTTTGAAGATATAATATGAACTAGATTTGGAGATAAAATGAAAGAAAGAATTTTAACAGGAATTAAACCTACAGGTTACGCACATATTGGAAACTATTTTGGGGCAATTAAACCAGCAATTGAATTGAGTAAAGAAGAAAAGTTTGATTGTTTTTATTTCATTGCGGATTATCACGCATTGACAACCCTCAAAACTAGAGAGGAAATGAAAGAATATACTTACAATATTGCCTGCACTTGGCTCGCTTGTGGGCTTGATCCAGAAAAGGTTGTTTTTTATAAACAGTCTGACATTCCTGAAGTTTTTGAACTTAACTGGATTTTGAGTAATGTTACTGCGAAAGGGTTGATGAACAGGGCTCACGCATATAAAGCTTGTGTAGAAAAAAATGAAACAGCAGGAGAGGATAGAGATGCTGGGGTAAATATGGGACTCTATAACTATCCAATTTTGATGGCTGCAGACATTTTGCTTTTTGATGCTAATTATGTTCCTGTTGGACTCGACCAAAAGCAACATATCGAAATCGCCAGAGATATTGCAAATAATTTTAACAATAAATATGGACAAACTCTTGTTGAACCGGATGGTTACATTCAAGAAGATTTTTGCACTCTTGTAGGACTTGATGGCAGAAAGATGAGTAAGAGTTATGGAAATACGATACAACTTTTTACATCTGAAGATGTCTTGAGAAAGACGATTAATAGGGTTGTTACGGATTGTAGGCTTCCTGGAGAACCAAAAGATTTAGATTGCACAGTTTACAAACTTTACAAGCTTTTTGCAAGTGCAGAACAAACTGAACAATTTGGCAAAAAATTGCTAGAAGGTCTTGGTTGGGGAGATGCGAAAAAAGAACTCTTTGAAGTTGTTAACAAGTTCATTAAACCTATGAGAGAAAAATATTTCTATTTTATGGAACATAAAGATGAAGTTGATAAAATTCTTGCCAGCGGTGCAGAAAAGGCACGCTATGTTGCAAGAAAAACATTGTCCAAGGTTAGAAAGAGAATCGGGGTTTAAAATTTAAATATAATTTGAAAGAAAAAAACAAAAAAAGTTCAAAATGAGGAACTTTTTTTAATTAAATTTTTGTTTATGGTTTGGTGAGTTGTTGAAAATTTTGTGAGATAGTTGTCATTGTTTACAAAGAAAGTTCTTTGTATTCTTTCTTTCTTAATGCTTTTGGTTTTGAAAGTTCAACCATAGCTTCAATTGTTAAACCTGCTTCATTTTTTTGTTTGCAAGCATCTTCATTTGTCAAAGCAATGTCTAAACAATCTTGAAGACCAAGTCTTGCAAATTCCATTCCCAAATTGTTTCCACTTACATCTTGAATTGTTAAAATCTCTGGATTTGATGCTATAAGTTTTAAGAGATTTATTGTGCAATCTTGTTGTGCTGCAATTTTTATTGCCTCGATACTTTCTGAAATAATTTCAGGGCGATTTCCTGAATATCCACGAGATAACATTTTGTCAACATTGAAAAAGTGCTTGATATTTTTTATGTGCGTTGTAACAATGTCAGTTGCTTGGTTGTAAGCTTCTCTTGTTGGGAGTGCAGTTGAACTTGCAACAACTAAACAATCTTCAAGGTCAAGAGAGGCAAACTCTTTTGTTAAATAATTAAGTTGTTCGCTTGTCAATGAAGAAACTGGAGTTTTGATGAGTTCTTTCATTATTGTGATTGCGTAAGCATTTTTCTTGTTTTTTGCATTTGTGTGATATGTTTCAATTTGAGTAAAACTGTATGAGCCTTCACGATTTGATGTTACTTCATCAATGTATTTTGAATTTTTTATAAATGTTTTTAATTCTTCTAATGTTAAAACCATTTTTTCGTAACTGTTTTTCATATTTTTCTCCCCTAAATCTATTATGTCTAGATTCTAACACAGAATTTTGTTTAAGTCAATATGCAAATGGAAACTTTTTGAGTTTTTTTTGCATTTTTTTATTAGTGTTGCGGTGTTTTTTCGTTTATTCATTTTTAATGATGGAGTATATAAAAAAACCTCTAACAGGGGACTGGACTGCTAGAAGTTTTATTTTTTTGATTAAGCTATCTTTGTTATAACTAGAGAACCGTTGGTTCCGGTTGTGTTAACAAAAGATATTGCACCACTTGACACTATTTGAATGTTTAAAGT
>JAGBBH010000013.1 GCA_017938505.1 Clostridia bacterium
GTTGCAGAGCATAAGATTTTTAAACGCAATGGTGTTGATTTGATGTTTGACCTTTATGTTCCATTTACAACTTGTCTTTTGGGTGGAAAAGTTGAAATTCCTCTTACGAAAGGAACCTCAATGCTAGACATCAAAGAAGGAACGATTAGTGGGACAGTTATGCGACTTAAAAATAAGGGAATTAAGGTTTTAAATCGTGAAAGTTATGGCGATTTGCTTGTAACAATCAAAAGTGAACCTCCAAAGAATATGAGCAAAAAAGTCAGGGAACTGCTCAAAGAAATTGACAAAAATTTGACAGAAAATGATTTTCCAAAAAATAAAGAATTTAAAAATAAAATTAAATAATTAAAAAAGGCAACAAAAATGTTGTCTTTTTTTTGTTTTATTTGAATTAAAAAAAGGTTTTTTATCAAAAAAAATAAATTATTAAACAATTTTTTTGTCAAATTGTTTGGAAAAATGATGGTTTTTGTATATAATAAAAAAGAAAAAGACAATTGATTTGTGCTGGAATTGAAAAAAAATTAATTTAAAGGAAAAAAGTGTTGATAAGGAAATATTTTTTTGGATTTTTGATAGCAATTTTGGCAATAACCTCACTGTGCGTGGGGGGGGGTATTTGCGGTTCTCTTTCTAACCTAAGTATAACTTATGCAGATAGTGAAATGAGTGCAAAATCCACCTCTAGTGGGCAATTTGAACTTAAATATGACAGCGACAAGCAATATTTCTATTTTGAAGATGGATATTATCCACAAAGCTATGTTGGTTGGGAGTTAACAGAAACTTTAAATACGCAATATAATGATGGAACATTGGCATCAACATATTCTTTGACAATAGCAGGGCAAACTTGTCCTGTTTGTTTCTATGAAGGCAGTTATTATGCAAGAGTAAAAAATCCAAGAGAAGTTACAATTTCTTTAAATGGAACTAACACTTTGTTTGGTAATTATTATTTTTGGTTTTTGCTTGAGCCTATTCGCTGGCGTGTCAGTGATTTTGGTGTGGCGGAAAGTAAGAAAGAAGAATTTTTCAAGGATATTAGATTTGAAGATATCCAAAAACTTGCAGTTTCAGATATAGTTCTTGATTGGTGTGTGATGTCAGATGATATGGTGCAAGAAGGTTGGAAATATTCTGATAGTAGTTTATTTTCTATTTTCAATTCAAATGTGGCAAGTGTTGGTGCATTGTCTTTTGCGGTAGAGTCGGAAAAAAGTTTTGACTATTTTAGCAAAGATGGTTCAAATAAGGCAGTGAAAACAACCAGCGAGAGTGTAAAAGGAGTATATCAAGTTTCTTTTGCAGAACTCGATGAAAATTTTGAAAACAAGTGTGCTTACGCAAGCGATTTGGTATGTATGCTAGCAGGGATTTCTGATACGCAATTTTGTGATTATTGGACAAGAGACTTGTTTAATTTAAATAATGGTAAATATATAACAAATTCAGGAATTTTAAGAAGTAGGTATTTTTCATCTTCTTGTGGTGTTAGACTAGGCTATAAAGTTTTGGTTCCGCTTAATGCATATAAATTGAAAGAAGGACATCAGGTTAATGAAATTTTAAAAAACGCTACATATTCAACACAAAACACAACTACTACTAAGATTATTTTTGATTACTATACCGCTGTAGATGAATATGCACCAAATGGAACAAACCTGATTGCAAACAAAACTGGCAGGGCTGTAGATGTTGATGATGCGGGAACGATAAAAGTGTATGGTGCGGGAACTTCCACAATATATGTGTTGTCTAATAAAATAATTTCGATGAATGAAGATGGAAATGCGATGTTCTATGAACTGAGAGAAATTGAGACAATTGATTTTAACAATTTCGATACATCATATGCAACAACAATGATGTCAATGTTTCATTCTTGCGGAAGAACTGCAAGCACTTTAAATCTTGATTTGGATTGTTTTGATACATCAAATGTTGTTAATATGGACGGGATGTTTTTGTATTGTGGATGGGGAGCGTCAAACTCGTTTACGCTAGACATCTCAAGTTTTAATACATCAAATGTTGCGACTATGTGGGGAATGTTTGAATATTGTGCATACCACACAAACAGTTTTAGATTGGATTTGTCGCATTTTGACACATCAAATGTAACTGATATGTCCCTTATGTTTGCTAGTTTTGCATATGTTACAGAAGAATTATATTTAGATATTTCAAGTTTCAATACATCAAAGGTTACGAAGATGGCACAAATGTTCTATGAAGCAATGTACAATTTGGATGTTGCATCATTAGACCTTTCGCATTTTGATGTTTCAAATGTTACAGATTTTACATCAATGATGGAAAATTATGGATTGGGGTCAAATGAAGTTTATTTAAATCTATCCAATTGGGAAATTAATGAAAATGCAACAATTAGTGACATATTTAGATCTTGTGGTACAAATGCTACAAGTTTTGAACTTTATTTGTCAAATTGGAACACTTCAAAAATGAAAAATATGAATGGAATGTTTGCACTTTGTGGAAGGGGAGCTGCAGAACTCAACCTTGATTTGTCAAGTTTTGACACCTCAAATGTAACAAGCATGTCAAGTATGTTTTATGGTTGTGGGGCATCTGCAACAAGTTTTAACTTAAATCTTTCAAGTTTTGATACATCAAATGTAACAAGTATGTATGGTATGTTTAGTGGTTTTTGCCCATTAGCAACAAATGGTATCCTTGATTTGTCAAGTTTTGACACCTCAAATGTAACAGTTATTCAGGACATGTTCGCTGGTTGTGCAAGTTTGACAACCATTTATGTTTCAGAAAAATGGTCAACGGAATCGCTAGATGAAGAAACACGATGGTTTACTGTGTTTACGGGCTGTACATCTCTTGTTGGTGGGTATGGAACTGTTTTTGATGAAGGTTGTTTATATTATGATTATGCAAGAATTGACACTCCTGAAACACCTGGTTATTTTACGCATATCAATGGAAAGTCTGGGACACTCTTGAAAACAGGAATGGAACTTAATTGTTTAATAAAGAATGTAAGCGACTATTTGACATCAAGTAAATCGGTTGGAAAAATTGTGTTTGATTATTATAGAAATTCTGCTGGAAAAAGAACCACAAGCAAAACCTATTATGTCAACGGAACAAATGTTATATCGGGAAAAACGGGAATCGATGTCTCATATCAAAATGATGGTTCTGCGATGTTATATAATGCTGGAGGACAAACAGTTTACATTCTTTCCGCAATAGATATGATAATGAACAAAGACTCGAGTTATATGTTTTATCGGATTTACGGATATCCAGTTTCAACTTGGGTAAACAATTTGGAATTTGTTTTTAATAATGTCAACACTTATAAAGTAACGAATATGAGTTATATGTTTTCTTTATGCGAGGTGCAAGAACTCGACTTGTCATAATGGGATGTCTCAAATGTTTCTTTAATGACAGGAATGTTTAGCAATTGCATAAGGTTGCAAAAGATATATGTTACTCAACAATATTTTTACGGTCCAATAGAGGATGCGACAGATATGTTTTACGATTGCATTTCTCTTGTTGGACAAACTGGTAAGGTTTATGATGAAAACTATGTTGACCATTCCTATGCGTATGTTGGTGGATATTTGTCAAATAAACATTTTACTACATTAATGTATGGCGAAGGTTTATGTGGTGCGATTAAAAGAGCGAGCAATGTGCCAACGACAGAAAATTCGGTTGTAACAAAAGTTGTCTTTGATTATTTTAGAGATGAAAATGGCATTATAACAACAGAAAAAGTTTACTATGTAGATGGCATAAATGTATTGATTGGTTTAGACGAAGAAGATGTTTCAGTATACGCAACTCAAGATGCTTTTGCTTACACCAAAAGAGATTGGGAAATTGTATATGTTTTGTCTTCAAAAGAAATGTATATGAATGATAATGCATCTTATACATTTTACAATTTAACTGAATGTACAACAATTATTTTTAATAATTTTAATACTTCAAAAGTAACAAATATGTCTTATATGTTTTGTTATTGTGGGGAGTCGGCCTCATCACTAAATCTTGATTTGACAAATTTTGACACCTCAAGAGTAACGGATATGTCTGCAATGTTTATGTATTGTGGTTATAGTGTCGCTGCAGAGGCTTGGAATGTTGACATGTCTAGTTTTAAAACTTCAAATGTAACAAATATGAATGCCATGTTTAGTAGAATTTCTATCACAACAAATAGGAATCGCGTGATTGATCTTTCATCTTTTGACACCTCAAAAGTTTACAATATGGCGGGAATGTTCTCTTATAATCCAGGATTGACAACAATTTATGTTAGTAATCGCTGGACAAATTCTGCAGTAACAAACACAACAAATATGTTTTATCAATGTTCTTCTCTTGTTGGTGGAGAAGGGACTGTATATAATGCAAACTATGTTACAATAAGTCGTGCTAAAGTTGATGGAGGAACAGGCAGTCCTGGATATTTTACATACAAGGCGGCACCAACGGAAAGTGCAAGCGAAGGGGAAAGCGAAAAGGTCGTTGCCTTCAGAAGTTTTGCGGTTGCAATTTTTGGAGTGGTGGCATTTGTTTGGTTTTATCTCAAAAAGAAGACGGGTCGATTTATTGGCAGAATGAACAAATAAGAATTTGTTTAGGCGGTCGGATTTTTTGCAATTATGTAAAAAGAAAGAAAAGATTTAATTAAAGTCAAGTGAGAAATCATTTGACTTTTTTCTTTGCTTTTGTTAACTTAAAACATAAGAGGTAAACAAATGAAGATTGGGGTAGATTTAGATGGTGTTGTTTATGACACAGAAAGAGCTTTTCGTTATTATGCAGATTTCTATTCTTGTTTTGAATTGAACAAGGAAAGAAAATTTCCGCAATTCACCTCTCAAGAAAAAGCATTTGATTGGACGGAAGAAGAAACAAAAGAATTTTTTGATAGATATTGGGACGAAATTCTTACATCTTCTGAGATGATTGGTGCAAGAGAAATCTTGAAGTTGCTTGAAAAAGAAGGGCACAAACTCTATATTATTACAAGTAGGGGTATTAATGATAATCAAGCGGAAATAGATTTTACGATTCCAAAACTTAATGAAATGGGAGTGAATTTTGAGGAGATATGCTTTGCTCAAAGAAGCAAAATTGAAAAATGTCAAGAACTTGGTGTTGATGTTATGATTGATGACCGCTATGAAAATGTTTATCCTTTTGTGGGGAGTGGAATTGTTGCATTGCATTTTCGTGAAGCAAAGGGAATGCGTTGTGCAGCAAAAGACATCATTGAAGTTGACAGTTGGATGAACATTTATCGTGAAATTAAAAAACTGCAAGCAAAAAAGAAAAATGCTTAATTTTTTTGCAAGAATTTTTGAAAAGTTGAGGCAACTTCAACATTTTTCTGTTAAATTCTTGCTTTTTTTGTGAGAATTGGTGTATTATACTTTTAAGGAGATTTTTTATGAGAAGATTTTTTGGTTGTGAAAGAAACGGAAAAATTTATATTGAGGGCGAAGAATTCAACCATTTGAAAAATGTTTTAAGAATGAATGAAGGAGATGAACTTCTTGTCAGTCTTAATGATGAATTTGAATATGTTTGTGAAATTATGAAATTTGAAAAAGGCTCTGCGGTTTGCAAAATTAATGGCAAACACGAATGTGAGGGAAACCCTAAGAAAAACATTGTAATTTTTCAAGCGATTACAAAGGGGCAAAAGTTTGAATTTATTGTTCAAAAAGCAACGGAAATTGGAATTTCTAAAATTGTTCCTTTCGTAAGTGAATTTGTTATTGCAAAAGTAACTGAACATAAAATGGAAAGACTTAACAGCATTGCTCTCAATGCTTGCAAGCAATGTGAAAGAACGATTGTTCCTGAAATTGCAGAACCAGTGAAAGTTGATGATGTTATTGCGTCATTTAAGGACTTCGACCTTGTTTTGTTTGCTAATGAAAGAACAGATGTTGGTGAGGAAATTAAGAAACTTTCAAAATATAAAAACATTGCCATTATCGTTGGTTCTGAAGGCGGATTCTCTCAAAAAGAAAAAGAAGCATTTATTGAAGCTGGAGCAACCTCAGTTTCTTTGGGAAGAAGAATTTATAGATGTGAAACTGCATCAGTTGCTATGATGAGTTTGGTTTCAATTTTGAGTGGAAATTAATATGAAAATTGCAGTTCTAACTTTAGGATGCAAAGTTAACAAATATGAGAGCGATGCTCTCATTTTTGAATTAATAAGCAAAGGGCATTGTGCATCGGACAAATTGGAGTGGGCTGATGCTTACATTATCAACACTTGTGCTGTTACGAATGAGGCTGAAAAGAAGTCCAGACAAATGATTGAAAGAGCAAGGAAATTTAACCCTGATGCAAAAATTTTTATTATGGGGTGTGCAAGTCAAAACAAGACTCTTCAATTTGAAGAAAGAGGTGTCAGTTTTATTGTTGGCACGGCAAGCAAAACAAAACTTCTTGATGAACTTGAAAGTGTTGGCAAACATATTTATGAACTCCCAACAACTTATGAGGACGATATGTTTTCTGCTCAAAGCAAGACAAGGGCATACATAAAAATTCAAGACGGGTGCAATCATTTTTGTTCTTATTGCATCATTCCTTATCTTCGTGGAAGAAGTCGCAGTCGAGAAGTTGAAAGTATTATTAAAGAAGTTGAAAGGTTGCCAGATGAGGTCAAGGAAGTTGTTCTTGTCGGCATTGATGTGTCAGATTTTAGGATTGGCGAAACAAAAGGACTTGGAAGTTTGCTTGAAAGACTTGATTCTTTTGGTAAAAGGTTGCGACTGTCGTCAATGGAGGACAGTTTGATTGATGAAGAGTTTTTGCAAAAACTTGCATCTCTCAAAAATTTTTGTCCACATTTTCATTTGTCTCTTCAAAGTGGTTGCGACAATGTCCTAAAAAAAATGAACAGGCATTACACAGCAAAAGAGTTTGAAGAGAGTGTGAAACTTATAAGAAAATATTTTCCTCTTGCGGGAATTACTACAGATGTCATTGTTGGTTTTCCAACCGAAACGGAAGAAGATTTTGAAGAAACATATAAGTTTGTTGAGAGAGTTAAATTTTCTCAATTGCACATATTTCCATATTCTAAAAGAGATGGAACTGTTGCTTCGAAACTTTATAAAGATTTGCCGGGAACGATTAAGAATGAAAGACTTAAAAAACTTGAGGCACTTGGCAAAAAACTGAAAGAGGATTTTGTTTTGTCTAACAAAACGGGAAAAGTGCTTATTGAAGAAAAAAACGGCGACTTCTTTGAGGGGTATAGCGAAAATTATGTTAAGTGTTATGTTAGGGCCCAATCTTTGCAGGTAGGAAGTGTTGTTGATGTTGAATTTAAACAACCATTTAAAGATGGTGCGATTGTTGAAGTGAAAATTTAAGCAATCTGAAATATTTTCTTGACAAAATGAATTTATTATGATATGATATGCAAGATTTATGAACTTGAAAGGTGGTGAGAAAGTTGACAACAGTTAAAGTAGGCGAAAACGAATCTCTTGAAAGCGCACTTAAAAGATTTAAAAGAAAATGCCAAAAAGACGGCATTATTGGTGATATCAGAAAGAAAGAAGCATACGACAAACCAAGCGTTGCTAAAAAGAAAAAAAGTGAAGCGGCTAGAAAAAGAGCAAGAAAAAGAGGTTAATTGAGAAAGACGGCAAAAGAGCTGTCTTTTTTGTTTTCTTGTTTGTTTTTTTATTTTTTTGAATTTGTTAGGTGATATAAAAAACAACAGACTTCAACAGCTGTTGTTTTTTGATTTGTTATTTTTCAAGGTATTGCTTTTTTGCTTGAGTCATTTTATCACGAAGTTTCAAGCGAAGTCGATTTCGCCATTCGGCAGTTCTTTTGATTTCTGGTTTAAATTGCAATACTTCTGTTGATTGCTTAGACATAATTGCCATACTGTTGTTCATTAAAGTTAGACAGCATTTTGTAAAATCGGAACTTGCAAAGAGTTGAAGTGGAATCTTGTCGAGGTCATCAATGTTTAAAGATGCTGCAAGGATAAGTGGTGCAGACCTTTTTAGTCCCATTTTCAATTGTTGAGCAAATTTTTCACAAAATCCAAAAGGGACTTCAAGCATAACGATTTCTCTGTTTTTTAAGTCTAGTGGCAAAAAATAGATTGTTTCAGTTTTGACTTCCTCGTTTGTTGTGTGTCCGCTGTATGCATAACCGCAGGCATCAAAATCGTTTATTGTTAAATTTTTTCCAATTTCATAGATTTCGTCTGGCAACTTCATTTTGTTTGCTCCTTTTAATGTTTTCAAAAATATAATAACACAATTTTTTTGATTGTCAAGACTTATTTTATTTTTTTGAAAAGACATTTTTATACCTAAAATTGTTTTTGATTTTTTTGGGTTTGTGTTAAAATGCTAATATGAGTGGTTATGACTTAAATTCTTTAAATGAAGAACAAATGCAGGCACTCCTTCAAACTGAAGGAGTTGTTTTGGTAACTGCCGGTGCTGGCAGTGGAAAAACACGATTGCTTACGCATAGAATTTGTTATTTGATTGAAAAAGGAGTTTCTCCATATAACATTTTGGCAATAACTTTCACAAACAAAGCGACAAACGAAATGAAAGAAAGGGTTTCGCAAATGTGCGACAGAAATGTATGGATTTCAACTTTCCACTCTATGTGTGTGAGGATTTTGAGAGAAAACATTGACAGGCTTGAAGGTTATAACAAGAATTTTACTATCATTGCAGAGAATGACAGAGATAAAATTGTCAAAGAGTTGCTTGAAAAATTTGGTTGTGAGGCAGAAGAAAAAGATAAGGTTATTTGTCATCTTGAAAGCATAAAAAACAAGGGGCTTGACATTGATGAATATTTTATGCCAATAAGAGAATATGACAAGAGCAGAAATATTAAAATCTATCAACAAGTTTGCTGGGGATATGAGGAATATTTAAGAAAAAACAATGCTCTTGATTTTGACGACCTCTTAAACAAAACTCTTTTCTTGTTCCAAAATTTTAAAGATGTTTTAAACAAATATGCCGAAAGATTCGTCTATATTTTGGTTGATGAATTTCAAGACACCAACCTTGTGCAATATAAACTTGTTAAACTGCTTGCGTCAGTTCATAAAAATTTGTTTGTCGTTGGTGATGAAGACCAATGCATTTATTCGTGGAGAGGGGCAAACTTTCACAATATTTTCAACTTAAAAAATGATTTTGAAGATGTAAAAACTTTTAAATTAGAGAGAAATTATCGTTCAAGCAAAAACATTCTCAATCTTGCAAATAATGTTATTGCAAACAACACTGAAAGAATGAAAAAGAATTTGTGGACAGACAAAAGCGAAGGGGCTCCACCTGTGGTTTATTCTGCCTTTGATGAAAGAGATGAGGCAATGTATGTTGCAAAGACAATTGAAAAGATGCTTTGTGAAGGTTATTCCTACAATGATTTCGCAGTTTTGATGAGAATAAATGCACTCTCTCGAAACATTGAAGAAGGATTGTTGTCTTATCAAATTCCATACAAACTTTATGGTGGATTTAAGTTTTATGAAAGGGCAGAAATAAAAACTATTTTGGCTTACTTGACAGCTTTTGTAAATCCAAAAGATGAAATTGCACTTATGAAAATTATCAATTTTCCTAAAAGAGGAATTGGCGATGTCGCAATTTCAAACTTGCAAGAAGAAGCAGGAGAAGAACAGTTGTTGGCATATCTTTTGTCGGACAGATTTAAGTTTTCAAAATATTTCAACAAGCTTCAAAAATTTGTGGAAACTTTCAAAAAACTTTGGGAAGAAAAAGATGTTATTTCTCCTGTTGATTTTGTGGAAAAGGTGATTAAGCAGTTTGGCATTTTGCAAGCGTATGCAGGCAAAGATGAAGAAGCAGTAAATCGTCTAGGAAACATTGATAGTTTGGTGTCTTCTGTTCAAGAGTTTGTTGAGGAAAATGAAGATTCGACCCTTGCGGACTATTTGGCAAACATTATGCTCAAAAGCGACAGCGACAACATTCAGGAAAACGGATTCGTTTCTGTTGCAACTGTTCACGCTGTCAAAGGACTTGAGTTTAAGGTTGTGTTTGTTATTGGTTTGGAAGAAGGGATATTTCCTCTTGCCAGAGCAAGTTTTTCAAACAGTGAAATGGAAGAAGAACGAAGACTTATGTATGTTGCCATCACTCGTGCGGAAGAAAACATACATCTAATCCACACCGCAAAGAGATTTATGTATGGAAAATCTAACTATCAAAAACAAAGTCGTTTTTTGGGAGAACTTGGCATTGTTGATAAAACAAAACCAAGTGTAAGGGCAAATGTCCAAGATATGCTAGACAAGGCTGTTGAAGAAAGTTATAGAAGTGGTTTCAAGACCGGAGATGTTGTTTCACATTCGCGTTTTGGACTTGGCAAAATTGTCAATATTTCTGATGACGGGCTTGTTGCAGACATTGATTTTGAAGATTTTGGCAAAAAGAGTTTGATGCTAAACTTGGCAAAACTTGAAAAGGTGGAAGAAGATGATGAATAAGATGCAAAGAATGAAAGAACTTGTCGGTTTGGTCAATATGCACGATAGGAACTATTATGAACTTGATGCGCCAACCATTTCTGACAAAGAATATGATGAACTGTTTTATGAACTTTTTGACCTTGAACAAGAACTTGGTGTTGTTTTGCCAAATTCTCCAACACAAAGGGTTAGTGGGCAAGCAATTGACAAGTTTGTGAAGCACAAACACGAAGTTAAACTTTTGTCAATGTTGAAAGTTCGTTCTGTTGAAGATATGGGCAGTTTTTTTGAAGATATGAAATCTTTTACAAACAATCCAGAAATTGCAATTGAATATAAATTTGATGGGCTTACTGTTGTTGTTGAATATCGTGAAGGAATGTTCTATGGGGCAACAACTCGTGGAAATGGTGAAGTTGGAGAAGTTGTAACAGAACAAGTAAAGACCATTCGAAGTTTGCCGTTAGAGATTCCTTTTAAGGGAAAACTTCTGGTTCGTGGCGAAGGAATGATGACAAATTCAAGTTTCAAAAAATATAACAAAACTGCAGAAGAACCTTTAAAAAATCCAAGAAATGGCGTTGCTGGAGCCATTAGAAATTTAGACCCGAAAGAAACCGCAAAAAGAAAGTTGGACTATTTTTGCTATGATGTTTTAATTGCAGAAGGTAAAAAGTTTGAAACACAAGAACAAATGCACGACTTTATTGAAGAAAATGGTTTTAAAACAGGTGGCTTTTTCAAGATTGCAAAGACCCTAGATGAGGCGGAAAAAATTATAAATCAAGTTGACAAAGAAAAGTCTGCACTTGATGTGCTTATTGATGGAATGGTTTTGAAACTCAATCAAGTTGCTCCAAGAGAGGATATTGGTTTTACAAACAAATTTCCAAAATGGGCAAGAGCATTTAAGTTTGAAGCGGAAGAAATTTCTACAACTTTAAATGATGTTGTTTGGCAAGTTGGCAGAAGTGGCAGGGTTACACCAATTGCAGAACTTGAACCTGTTGAACTTGCGGGAGCAACGATTTCAAGAGCAACCCTTAACAACATTGACGATATAAGAAAGAAGAATGTTTCAATCGGAAGCAGGGTGTTTATCAGAAGGAGTAATGAAGTTATCCCAGAGGTTTTGGGGCTGGCGGAAGAATATGAACATTCAAAGAAGATTGAAACTCCAAAAGTTTGTCCTTGTTGCAAAAAAGAATTGACACAAGTTGGACCTTTGCTTTATTGCACAAATCACGATGATTGCAAAGAACAAATTGTTGCAAGACTTGTTCATTTTGTAAGTAGAAACGCTTTCAACATTGAGGGACTTTCTGAAAAAACTCTTGAACAATTTTATGACAATTTAGGTGTGAGGCATTATTCTGACCTATACCGTTTGACAAAACAACAACTTTTGACGCTTGACAAATTCAAGGATAAAAAAGCAGAGAATATTATTTCTAGCATAGAAAAGAGCAAAAACATTGACCTAAATCGCTTTTTGTTTGGTCTTGGCATTTTGGAGGTTGGCGATAAAACCGCAAAAGATTTGGCAAAGAATTTTAAGACTTTTGAAAATGTTAAGAATTCCACATTTGAACAATTGTTGCAAATTGAGGACATTGGGGAGATTATTGCACAAAACATTATTGAATTCTTCCAAGATGAGGCCAACATTGTGGAAATTGAAAGATTGTTTGAGGTTGGCGTGGTTCCAAACAAACAAGAAGGTGCAGCTTCGCAAGTTTTGGAAGGACTGACTTTTGTGCTTACAGGAACACTTCCAAATTATTCTAGACAAGATATGACTTCAATCATTGAAAAAAATGGCGGAAAAACTGCATCTTCTGTTTCAGCAAAGACCTCTTATGTTTTGGCTGGGGAAGACGCAGGCTCAAAACTTGCAAAAGCAAAATCACTGGGAATAAAAATTTTGTCAGAAAGTGAATTTTTCGACAAATTTCTTGTAAAATAAAAACAAAGCGTTTATAATGTATTAAAACAAAAAAAGACAAAAGTTTAGGAGAAGGGTTATGCCTGTATGTCCAAAATGTAAAAAACAAATGAGAAAAAAAGAATCTCTTAATTTTTCTTATGCATTGCAAATTGCAATAGATAATGCAATTCGCGCAGCAGGCTGTATGCCACCAAAACCAACTGAATGGGCTTGTGTTGGAACTGTCCCTTGCAAAGAATATGGTGAGTGGCAGAAGAAAAAGGAAGAATATGATAAATTGATGGAGGAAAGGGATAAGGTTATTGCACAAAATGAAAGACGACTTTTTAAGAAAAAAGTTCCTCCAATGCCAGCCCCATTGCCACCAGCACCTCCAAAGAAAATTCCGTGCATAGAGCATTGGGACCTTAAAAGTGTAAGGTCTGGACAATTTAATGTTCAGATAAAAAAGAAAAGGCCAAAAAACTTTTTTCTTGTAGATGAGATTACAGGAATTGTTTCGCCTAAATCAAAATTTTAATTTAAAGGTTGAAATTTTCTTTTAAACTCTTGACAACGGCATTGAAAGTGTGTATAATACACAATGTGTTTCGTTGTCGGAAACAATGCTTGACAAGACAAGCATAAACAAACAACAGGTGAAAAGTTGAATTAAAAAGTTTTTTTTAGTTTCAACACTTGCTTAAAGCAAAAACAGGAAAAGGGTTACAAACCTCACCGATTCAAAAACCTTGATGCGTTTTTGAAGTTACAAAGTTTTTTGTAATTGTGTTGTTCATGTTTTACCTTAAAAAGCATTTTCATTGGCACGAACTCATTTCGTGTCAATTTTTTATTTTTAAAAATTCAGTTTGCTGTATGGATTTTTAAAGACAAAGATGACAAATCTATTCAAGATTTAAAACTAGAAAATCTAAAAAAGGAGAAAAACTATGCCTACCTTTAACCAATTGGTAAGAAATGGAAGAAAAACTTTTGAAAAGAAGAAAAAAGCTCCATTGTTGCAAGAATGTCCTCAAAAAAGAGGTGTTTGTTTGTCAGTTAGAACTGCAACTCCAAAGAAACCTAACTCAGCTTTGAGAAAAATTGCCAGAGTTAAACTTTCAAATGGTCAAGAAGGAACTTGCTACATTCCTGGAATTGGACACAACCTCCAAGAACACAGCGTTGTGCTTGTAAGAGGCGGCCGTGTTAAGGACCTTCCTGGTGTGCGTTACCACATTATTAGAGGAACTCTTGACACTGCAGGTGTTGCAAACAGAAAACAAGGTCGTTCAAAATATGGCGCAAAGAGACCAAAAAGTGGCAAATAGTCGAAAACTGCGTTGATTGCTCGTTTTCGGGCTTGCCCGAAAAGCATCGCTTTGACACTTGTTTTCGACTTTTCCGACCAAACGAAAATGCCAAGGCATTTTGTCGGACTCTAATTGGAGTTTTTTGAGATTAGAGAAAAAGGGTTAGGGTGTCATATTTAAAATTTAACAAAAGGAGAGTAAAACTAATGCCAAGAAGAAATAGTGCGGTTAAGAAAGATGTTTTACCAGATCCAATTTACAATAACAAAGTCGTTACTAAACTTATCAACCAAGTTATGATGAGTGGTAAGAAGGGCCTTGCTCAAAGAATTGTTTATGGTGCTTTCGACATTATTAAAGAAAAGACAAGTTTGGAACCTCTCGATGTTGTTTTGACAGCAATCGAAAATGTTAAACCAATGCTTGAAACTAAGGGTAGAAGAGTTGGTGGTGCGACATACCAAGTTCCAATGGAAATCAGACCAGAAAGAAGACAAACTCTTGCTATTCGTTGGATTGTTGCAAACGCTAGAAAAAGAAGTGGTGAAAGAACAATGTGTGAAAAACTTGCTGCTGAACTTTTGGATGCTTACAACAACACAGGTGCGTCAATTAAAAAGCGTGATGAAATGCACAGAATGGCTGAAGCTAACAAGGCTTTTGCACATTACAAGTGGTAAGATATAGAAAATGATATTGCATTTCCTAAAAGTTGATTTTTATGATTTGCAGTAGTTTCTAAATGAAAAATTTAGAGAAAAAGAATTTTGAAACTCGTTTATAGTTTGCTGTGTGTAGATGAGTTTTTGAAATTAGTTGAATTGTGAGGAAAAATGAGAGAATGTTTTATTTCAAATCTTGACGATGAAGATGAATTGCAAATCAAAAGCAATCTCACTCACAGATATCCATTTTGTAAATGCCCTGAAAACGATTTTACGATGCAACAGATGCATTTTAGAAGGGAAGAACAATTTGGTTTGGTGATTAAGAGCAGGTCTTTTGGAACTTATATAGCAACTGATTTTGATTGTGTCATTGTTCAAGGAAGTTCCGAAGTTGCAAATGTCATTCGTGAAGTCGTTAAAGATTATTTGAATGATAGATTCCTCGAATATCGCGAAGAATTCAACGAAAACCTTGACAGAAAAACTGAAAAAGAGAGAATTTTGTAAAAACTTTCTTTTCAAAACAGGTTTTGGTGTTTATTTCCTCAAAAAAATAAGCAAATAGTTATAAGGAGAAAATTATGATGGCTAATAACCTTGAGATGACCCGAAATGTTGGTATTATGGCTCACATTGATGCTGGTAAGACAACAACTACAGAAAGAATTTTGTATTACACTGGTAAAACTCACAAGATTGGCGAAGTTCACGATGGTGGTGCTACTATGGACTGGATGGCACAAGAACAAGAAAGAGGTATTACAATTACTTCTGCTTGTACAACATGCCAATGGAAAGACCACAAAATCAACATCATTGACACTCCTGGACACGTTGACTTCACTGTTGAAGTTGAGCGTTCTTTGAAAGTTCTTGATGGTGCTGTGCTTGTTCTTTCTGCTCGTGATAAAGTTCAACCTCAAACTGAAACAGTTTGGCGTCAATCTGCAAAATACAAAGTTCCAACAATCATCTATGTTAACAAAATGGACAGAGATGCTGCTGACTTCTTTGGTTGTGTAAATTCAATCAAAGCTAGACTCAACACAAATCCACTTCCAATTCAAATGCCAATTGGTGAAGCTGATACATTCAGTGGAATTATTGACCTTTTGACAATGCAAGCAGAAATCTACAAAGATGATATGGGAACACAAATTGAAGTTACTGACATTCCTGCCGAACTTAAAGACAAGGCACAACAACTTCACGATGAACTCATTGAAAAAATCGTAGAAACAGATGATGCATTGCTTGAAAGATATTTTGAAGGTGATGAAATTTCGCTTAACGAATTGAAAGTTGCTTTGAGAAAAGCTACAATTGCAAGAACACTCGTTCCTGTCCTTTGTGGTTCTTCTTACAAGAACAAAGGGGTTCAAATGCTTTTGGACGCTATGGTTTGGTATCTTCCATCTCCACTTGACATCGACAGCATTGCTGGTGTAAACCCAGACACAGGTGCAGAAGAAACAAGAGAAGCGAGCGAAGATGCTCCATTTTCAGGTCTTGCATTTAAGATTATGACAGACCCATTCGTTGGTCGTCTTGCATTCTTTAGAGTTTATTCCGGAAAACTTACTGCTGGTTCTTATGTTTACAATGCAAACAAGGGACAAAAAGAAAGAGTTGGTCGTTTGATTAGAATGCACTCTAACCAAAGAGAAGAAATCAAAGAAGTTTGCGCTGGAGACATCGCAGCTATCGTTGGTCTTAAAGACACAATCACAGGTGAAACACTTTGTGATGAAAAGAATCCAATCACACTTGAATCAATGGAATTCCCAGATCCAGTTATCAGAGTTGCTATTGAACCAAAGACAAAACTTATGCAAGAAAAAATGGTTCTCGCACTTGTTAAACTTGCTGAAGAAGACCCAACATTCAAGACATACACAGACCAAGAAACAGGTCAAACAATTATCGCTGGTATGGGCGAACTTCACCTTGAAATTATCGTAGACAGACTTCTTCGTGAATTCAAAGTTGAAGCAAATGTTGGTGCTCCACAAGTTGCTTATAAAGAAACAATCAGAAAAGCAACAAGAGCCGAAGGTAAATTTGTTAGACAATCTGGTGGTAAAGGTCAATACGGACACTGCGTTATCGACATTGAGCCACTCGAACCAGGAACAGGTTATCAATTTGAAGACAAGACAGTTGGTGGTTCAATTCCAAAAGAATATATCCAACCAATCAACAATGGTATCCAAGAAGCAAGCAAGAATGGTGTTATCGCTGGATATGAAACAGTTGACTTTAAAGTTACTGTTCTTGATGGTTCTTACCACGAAGTTGACTCTTCAGAAATGGCATTTAAGATTGCTGGCTCAATGGCATTCAAAGATGGTTCATTGAAGGCAAACCCAGTTATTCTTGAACCTATTATGAAAGTTCAAGTTGAAGCTCCAGATGATTATCTTGGAACAGTTATGGGCAACCTCACTTCTCGTCGTGGGATTTTGACAGGAAATGAAACAAAACCTGGCGTTCAAGTTGTAAACGCAGAAGTTCCTCTTGGAGAAATGTTTGGTTATGCAACTGACCTTCGTTCTCAAACACAGGGTCGTGGAACATTCACAATGGAATTCTTGAAATATAATGAAGTTCCAAAAAATATTGCCGAAACCATTGTTGGTCAACGCAAAAAACAAGGTTAATTTGTTGTTTTAATTGAGCAAATTGACAACCGCCTAAAATTGTTTAGGCGATGAAATTTTCGATTGTATTTTTGAAAATTTTAAATCAATTTAGGCAAATTTGGAGAAATTTTGCTGTGATTTTAAAAAAATTGCTTAAAATGTTTTGAAATTTTCAAATTATATGATACAATATCAAAGTAAAACTTAAAAAGGAGATATAAAAAATGGCTACAGGTGTTTATGATGTAAGCAAACCACACGTTAACGTTGGTACAATTGGTCACGTTGACCACGGTAAAACAACTCTTACTGCTGCTATCACAATGTATAGTGCTGCTAAGGGTTTCGCTCAACAAATGAGATATGATGAAATCGACAAAGCTCCAGAAGAAAAAGCTAGAGGAATCACGATTAACACATCACACGTTGAGTATCAAACAGAAGGGCGTCACTACGCTCACGTAGACTGCCCAGGACACGCAGACTATGTTAAGAACATGATTACAGGCGCAGCTCAAATGGACGGTGCTATCCTCGTTTGTGCAGCTACTGACGGTCCAATGCCTCAAACAAGAGAACACATCTTGCTTGCTAGACAAGTTGGTGTTCCATACATTGTGGTATTTATGAACAAGACAGATCAAGTTGACGATCCAGAACTTCTTGAACTTGTTGAAATGGAAATCAGAGAATTGTTGTCAGAATATGGATTCCCAGGAGATGACACTCCAATCATTAAGGGTTCTGCTCTTAAAGCTTTGGAAGCAGCTCAAGGTGGAAATGTTGCTGACCCAGCATGTGCTCCAATCCAAGAACTTCTTGATGCTCTTGATTCTTATATTCCAGAACCAGAAAGAGATACAGACAAACCTTTCCTTATGCCAGTTGAAGACGTATTCACAATCACAGGTCGTGGTACAGTTGCAACAGGTAGAATTGAAAGAGGTGTCGTAAGAATCAACGATGTTGTTGAAATCATCGGTATGGGTTCTAAGAAACAAACAGTTGTAACAGGCGTTGAAATGTTTAGAAAGACTGTTAACGAAGGAATCGCAGGATTCAACGTTGGTATTCTTCTTCGTGGTATCCAAAGAACAGAAATCGAAAGAGGACAAGTTCTTTGTAAACCAGGTTCAATCAAACCTCACACAAAATTTGATGCTGAAGTTTATGTATTGAAAAAAGAAGAAGGTGGCCGTCATACTCCATTCTTTAATGGATACAGACCACAATTCTATTTCAGAACAACAGACGTAACTGGAACAATCGAACTTCCAGCAGGAGTTGAAATGGTTATGCCTGGCGATAATGTTAAGATGACAATCGAACTTAACAAAGAAATCGCTATTGAACAAGGACTTCGTTTCGCTATCCGTGAAGGTGGCAGAACAGTTGGTTCAGGTGTTGTTTCTCAAATTATTGAATAACACGATTAAAAAAAGACCGAAAAATCGGTCTTTTTTTGTTGCTGTTGCAACAGCACTCAGCGAGTGCAATCGTGTTATTCATTGACATCGTCGTACTCACTATTGCAAGCAAGTTCGCACTCCTCGTCATTGAAACACCATTTGGTTTGATTATCGTGGAATTTTTATAAAATTGAAGAAAATTAAGAAAAATTTTAAATTGGAAAAATCGGTCTTTTTTTGTTGCTGTCGCAACAGCACTCTGCGAGTGCAATCGTGTTATTCATTGACATCGTCATGCTCACCATTGCAAGCAAGTTCATTATTTATGTTATTGAAAAAGCAAAGATTGAAAATTATAGCGATATTACAGTTGAAAATTTTTTATAATAACTAAAGCTGGGGATTATTTTATAGTTTTCGTAAAAACCTAGTTGTTTTTTATTGTTAAAAATATTAATGCAAAAAAAATCGAGTGTGATTACATTATTTGTAAAAAATGTGTTGGGGGCAAAATGGCTTGAAAATGTTTGCTAAATGGAAAAATATTATGTATAATAATAAAAAATATATGATTGCATAAAGTTTTTGTTGGAGGACTGATGAAACTTAAAAAATGGACAATATGTTTATGTTCTGTTTTCATAGGGTTGTTCTGCTTGTGTGGTGGAGCATTTCTTTTTACCGCAGACAACATGCCTTCGCAACCAGATGAAACTATTCGTGCTCAATATTCAGCAGATTTTTACAGAGAAACGAACGATGTTTCTTCAACTGCAATAAAGATTGTTAATTGCACGACAGGAACAGTCTATACCGCTACGACAGGTTCTTATGTGTATGTTTCATATAGTTCCACTGACACATTGTGTGTGTATATAAATTCTTCAAGTTATAATTATGAAATTAGTTGGTTAGACAATAGAAATAGTGAATTTACATTTATAAATGAATATTACATTGAGGGGAGCAATCTCTATGAAATCCTTAAATATGGAAATGGAATATTTCTAAATATTGTCGCGTCTTATAGTGAAAAAATGATTACATTTGATGCAAATGGTGGAAGTTTTAGGGCGGCAACAGGCAATTCTTCAAACAACAGAGTTTATAGTGCTGGGACACTGTTATTCACCTTTGGTGGAAGAAATTTTTACAAAAAATACGCTGGTTATGCGTATGTATCTTATGCACATAGGGCAAGAAGGTGGACTGGTCCGTTTTTGATTGGAACAACAGCAAATTCTGTGGCGTATTATACATCTGTTGACACAAGCACGGTTTTTACTTATTCACAAACTTTTTCATACAATGGAACGACATATTATTTATCTGCTTTTGACTATTCAATGGGCGATTGTTTTGATACGAGCAATAGAACATATCCATACATTAATACACGAGATTTGGTAAACTCCTCTCACTATGGTTCTGGGTTTAACATAAACTTAGTAATTGCACAATTAACGCTTGATAGAGCAGAAAAGTATGCAACAATTTGGACTGAGAGTGGCACTTACACTTTGCCATACAATAATCCAACAAGAGATGGTTATACATTTGCTGGTTGGTATACAACATCAGCCTCAACTGGTGGGACTCAAATTACGACTTCAACAGCAACGCCAAGTTACAATCGAACGGTATATGCTCGTTGGACAGAGAATACTTATGACCTTTGCTTTGAGCATCCTGATGATGATATGAATCCTCCTGCAGGAACAACAACATACGAATATGTTAGTTATACCGACACATTCACTTTTGAGGCTGGTGCATGCAACACGGGTTACCATTTTACTTATTGGGAACAGCCAATTATGGCAGAGATATATGAGTCCGGAGCGTCTGTTGATGTAGCGACATTGGTTTACTATACTGACGCTGCTAATGGTGATACAATATATTTTTATGGTTACTCTGAGATAAATTCATATACAATAAGCTTTAATGCAAATGGTGGGACAGGTTCAATTAAGTCTATTTCGACAACTTACAGCAGTACACCAACAATGCCGACTGCAAGTGGAGGTATTTCAAGAACTGGATACACTCTGACTGGGTGGTGCGACAGTGCTACAGGAGAGTTTATAGTTTCTCCAGGAGGAACTTTATCAATTTTTGAAATAACCGATTATTTGGGGTGCAACACGCCTTATGATGACGGAACAACAATTACGATGTATGCTATGTGGACAATCAACACCTATACGCTTTCTGTCAGAAATGGTTATTATTATTCGGGTTCAAATCTCCCAGTTTCATTGTCAGTTTCTTCAGGCAATGTATCAAACTCAACGCTTACAAAAACAAATTCAACATCTACAATTTCACATACATACTCAACTTCACCTATAACAATTACGATATCTTCTAGAACTTGTTATTTGTGGCTATATCTAGATGGAACATGGAAGGCTGATGGTTATAATTCTATTAGTTGTTCGTGGACGCCCAACAGCGATGGTAGTGTGTTAGAATGGTATATTCGCGAAACTTGGGGTGTCTATGGCTACAAGAGTGAAGGTGTTTCTAGCATAAAATTTACTGGATGGGGTGAAGGTGGCACTGACTATGCTGTTTGGGTTGAAGGAATGCCTGTTGAATATACAGCGACATTGCAAACTGGTTATGTGTTTGATGGTTGGTATGATGAGTCTGGAGTAAGAAAGTCAACGGAATTGACATATAATTATGGAGAAGTAAATACAACCGTGCAAATGACTGCCAAAGCGAAGAAGGTTTATGACAAAGTTAAATATGACAGTTCGGGACAATATTTCTATTTTGAAGACGGTTATTATCCTCAAACTTATGCGGGGGATTCGATGAATTCAACATTGAACAGTTGGTATAGTTCTCAGTCAACAGTTGCAGAATATTACATCAACAACAAAAAATCTTATGCCTACAACTATAGTGGAACTTGGTATGCACGAATATATTGTCCAAAATCGACCACTGTTACATTAAAAAGTGGGGCAAGTAAGGCCTTTAATGCGGGAACTTATTATTGGTTTATTTGCAATCCAATAAGGTGGAGAGTGAGCAATTATGGTGTCGGTGAAGATTATTATTCTGAGGCGCTTTATTCAAAATTTGTAAATGCGGGTTGCGTGA
>JAGBBH010000014.1 GCA_017938505.1 Clostridia bacterium
ATTTGCAGTTTTTTGACGAAGATGTCCTTAAGGTGGAACTTGCTATGGTTGGAGAATTTTCAATTATGGCGGTCTATGACTATTCTGTGAACAATCCGGAAGAATATAAAAGGATTGTGTTTGACACGGCTGAAGTTCAAGTGTTGCCAAACATTGATATGAAAGTTTATGGCGGATACTTCGCAAATGATGGTAATGTTGCAAACAATGGTTTGGGGTATGTGGATTTTGAGGAAATAAACATTTCTTCAACACAAAAGCACGAAATTATTGTTGTTCCTAATAACAAGAAAATGTTGCAATATGTTTTGAAGGTTGAAATGGTGGGTTCTGTTACATCATCGCCTTTGGAAATCGAAAAATTGCAAGAAAACAATTATCTTGACATTGATTTTATTGAATATGAAGAAAAACCGGGCGTTGTTGACAATGGTTATGTTGTTTACTATTTTAGGGTTTCTCACAACAGTCAAACGCAAGCAAAATCTGCATTTTCGATAAATGTTTTCTATGATGTTGCACAAGGAATTGGTGATGCGAGTGTTAATGTCGAAGCATTGTTTTTGGCTGAAATTAAAATTGCTCCAAATGCAATTACGGTAAATGGCACAATTGAACCAGATGATTTGATGCTTTATAACTATTATAAATATCCAGAGTTTGGTTGGAATGAACTTGTTGTTGATGTTGTTTCAGGGTTTGAATCATCTCCAAACTTTGAAGGGGTTTATTTTACTTGTCCAAACGCAGATGATGAACAATTTTTAGATTTGATTTATGATGGTGTTTCTGTTGACATTGGCAATTCTGATGTGCTTTATACAGACTTGTCAAAACCTTTCTATATCAGAGGAAAGTTTGGAAAGGTTGTTGGAAACAACTGTGAACTTCAGGTTCACGCAAAAAGCAACATCTTGGAAGATGGCGAAGAACTTGCTCCTGTAACGATTACTTGCAAAATTATCGCAGGTGCAACAAGCATTAATATTGATGATAGATATACTTCAAGAAACTTTTCAATTGATTCAGATTTGGCAAATCAAGAATTTTATTCTCAAATTTATGCGGACCAAGCGTTTCAATCGGTTTCTTATAAACTGTTGGGTGGTCTTGATATTGTAAACATAGAACTCGATTATAATGGAGATGGTGGAAAACCATATAATTTTGTAGATGATGGTGGGGTTGCAAGATATTACATTAGATTGCGTATGACACCAAAAATGCAGGGAACAGGTGTTTATAGAATTTATCTTGACAATGGAATGCCAATTGACTTAACTTTTAATGCAGTTAAGACTTTAAGTGCGCAAACAACAACAATCAAACTTGCTGATTCTTCAAATGAGGCGGTTACTGATTTCTATTTTGAAAGTGATGGGGCGGAGTATGACAATGTAATCAATATTGACATTCTAAACCCTTCAGACAGGCAGGTTGTTGAGTTTGGTAATCCTGCTTATGTTGAGGTGTTTGCAAATGTAACAAGCACTGACTCTATTCAATGTGAAGGCACAGAAGATTCTTTGAAGATTGTGTCGGTTTCTAAGATTGGTGAAAGATTCCGCTTCGCAACCGTTTCAAATGGTGTTGCGAGCATTGTTTGTAAAATTGAGGGAACAAAAATTGTTGACTTTAGGTCAGAAATAGAAAAATTAGAATATGAATTTGTAATTTGTTCTTATTCATTAGTTAGTGAATACTACCTCAAAAATGGCGACAGCTATGCTATTGACAACGCAGTTTATTATGGTCCTGGCGTGCAAAAGGCAGACCAGCAAGTTGCATTTACGGCAGTTGCAAACAATTTGCAAGCAAAGAGTTTTTATGCTTATGAATTCAACAAAGAGTCGTTGGTGGATTTTTATGATAAGGCGGAAAAAACTGTAGAGACTGTGACAAAGCCAGATGGTTCTTTTGAAGATATCGTTCGCTATAACTACAGTGTTGGTGAATCGGATTGCAGGGCGGTTCTTAATCGTGGCACTGGATATGACAAAAAGTTTATTTATTTCTATGCTAAAGATGTTAATGGTGCACTGCAAACCATTTTAAATGTAAAAATAACTAAAGCTTTTTCGGGCTCAAAAGATGGTGAAACAAGAGAAGTTGGATTGGTGTTTGAAAATGGTTTGATGTTTATGCCTCCTGATAACTTTAATTACACCATTGAAGATGCGGCAGGTAATTTTGTAACTTATAATATTGTGTTTGAAGATACTGTTTATTCAATTGGTACTGGTGGTGGAAGGGTTGCAACTTTCGATATGTCAACATTTTTGTTTACTTACACAAGAGGAGATAAGGAGCACCATAGTGCAATTCAGGTGCAATCGCATCTTAGACAACCTAATCAAACCAAAAGGTATGACGCAAGAATCCACTCTGTAAGGTATCAACCGGTTGAAGGGATAGCATTGGCAACAAATGTTGATTCTTTGGAATTTACAAATAAAAAGCTGACATACGAGTTGAGTGTATATACATATCCTTCTGACAGCACAAACAAAGGGGTGTCTGTTGAGTTTATTAGAACAAACAACAATCCTTATGCGGACCTTGTGAAATGGGATATTGATGCGTCAGAGAAGGAAATTGGTGTTTATAAAATAACCTTTTCTTGTGAGGATTTCTATCAAAGCCATTTGACGGATTTGCTTACGATTGAAGATTTTATGACAGGAAAGATATACATTTATCCAACTGAATGGGCAAATTCTTACACGGAAATTTCTGGAGAATTGTTGCCAATTTGTTTGAATGTTCAATATAGAAATGGTTCTAGGGCAAATCCATATTTGATTGAAACAGCAGATGATGTTCTTGCAATTAACAGCAATGAAATTACATTGAAAAGTCATTATGAGATTACTTCTGTAATTGATATGTCAAATTGTAAAAATGCGACACCAATTGGCATTTTAGATGGCAATGTTGTTGGTTTCAGTGGGAGCATTATTGGAGCAAATTCACAAGCGGCAATTACAAACATTTTTGTTTCGGACACAAACTTCACTTCAAATGGTTATTTTGGTCTTTTTGCAAAAGTAAATGCAGGGGCGGAACTTGAAAATATCCAATTGTCGGGAGAAGTTCAAATTGAAAATGCGAAAACTTCAAACCTGATTTCTGTTGGTGTTGCGCTTAACCAAGGATTCTTAACAAATGTGGGAGTTAAGGTATTGCGAGGGAGTATTGAGGTCGAACAAAATTCTGCAGGCGTTTATTTTGGCGCACTTGCAGGAGTTAACAATGGTGTCATTTCTCAAGATTTTTCAAAGTTTGATGGAACAGAAAAAAAATATGCAAGATATGGTTTTTCACAAATTGTGAAAGGTGGAACGACCTCATATTATGTTGAAGACGAAGGTTCTGTTTATGCGGGTGGAGGCTCGATTGTTTCTGTAGATGAATTTGGTTATGTTCTTAATGGACTTGGTCGAGCTGAAAGAGATGAGTCTGATGTGCTTGTTCGTGATTATACTGGGCAAAATTCAAAAGTTTTGGCTTATTATAACGACTTTGTGTCTATTAAAGCAGGCCATAATGCTATTGTGGTTGCCGGTGGCATTGTTGGTGCTTCTGATGGGGTTCTTCAAAGAATTAAGGCCGGCGATAAATATAAAGTCTATGGATATGGCGAATATGCTGCCTATACTTTACTTAAAGTTGAAGCGGAAGGGACCGCCTCTCAAGGATATGCAATTGTTGGCGGGGCGGTTGGTGCACAGGTTAATGTCAATGCCAAGGTAAATGGCTATGGGATTTTGCCGGCTACATTGGCAGAAACAAAATATTACGATAATAAAATCTGTGAAATTCTTGTTGGCGGAGAGGTGTCAACAGTTGATACTGAAAGATTGACAGCGGATTTTGTCGGCGGGATTGTTGGAAGAATTGATACATCTGGCATAAGTGCGATTACGGTTGAAAACTGCATTTCAAGAACATTCTTGAGGGCAATTGAATATGTTGGCGGTATTGCTGGTTCAGAGTTCTATTCAAATGGTTATGGTGCGGCAAATCTTGCGACATATAAAGGAAATAAAATTGAGGCTGTTGATGATGGTAGAAATGCTTTCTATTCAGCGATGATAATTAAATTTTCAAATGTAAATTTTGGTCCTGTTGCAAAAAATAGTCAATATAAAATGGCAATAGGAAATCATTTTGCAAATGGCAGAAGTTATGATGGTTTTACATCGGTGGATTATTTTGATTCTTGCTCTTATTTGCAAAGGGGAACTCCTCTTGCAACAGGGGAATCTACAATTTCAACGAATGTAAATTCTACAACTTCTTATTATGGTGATTTCTTGATTTGTGCAGGGGTTCCAAGTGCTGGAGTTGTAACGCTTAAAACTTTCTATGCGTTTGAAACAAAGGACATTGACTTGAAGTTTGTTGCGAGTGGTTATGAAATGACTTCCCTTGAAACAGACGAGGTCGATGTGTTCTTTATGAACTATTTTATGGTTGAAGAAAGCTTGAGTGGAAACCTTGATGATGACAGGGCAATTTTGGAAAATGTGAATGTTCACAATCCAAACTCCGCACTTTATCCATTTATAATCGAAAACAACGCGGTTAACATTGTTGCTGCTTCTTCAAACATTCTCTCAATTGATGTTAATGGTCAGATTGAAGTTAAGGGAAGTGGACTTGCAACAATTCAAATTACAAGCATTTTAAACAAGCAAAAATCTAAAACTATTTATGTAAATATAGTAAACTATTTTGATAAAAATGTTATCACTTCTTTGTTCTATTCTGGAAGCAGTGTAAACAGCATCAATATTGGTGATGGTGGAAGCGTTTCTATTTATGGAACTTCTACAACAAACATTAGTTTGGTTCCAAGTTATAGTTTGTCAAGTGGGCACACCTATCTTTCAGAAGAAGATGTTTATCATGTTACAAAAGCAGGAATTTTGACTTATAGAAACAGAGCATATAAATTGGCAAAGAACTCTGAACTTACGGTTGAGTCGATTTTGAAAGACCAATATGAACTTGATGCTGAAGGCAATTATGTTTATGTGGTTGGTGCTGATGGAAATCTGGTTAAGGCGACAAAGGCATCTTATGAAAGTTTCTCTAAAGTTCAAATCAATAAGCAAACAGTTGTGTTCTATAAGTCGAGTGAACATCAAGAAGGAGATGTTGACCAATATGAACTTATCCCAATTTTGCAAGTTAATGTTCAAACTGACACGGGGAACTATTTGTTCTTCTATAAATTAGATGGCTCTGCAATCAATTTAGATGTTAATTATAAAGAAACTGCAACGGGGATAAGGACTCAATATAGTTTTCACTCAATGGAAACAAACAATTTCTTTAAAGAAAAGGTTTGGGTAACTTCTGAAAATGCTGAAGAAAACTTGTTCTATCAAATTGTTAAGCGTGATGGTGATTATGAAAAGATTGTGCAAGAAAGATTGCCTAAATCTGTTCTTGAAATTGAAGCTGCTGGATTTGATTGGAATGATTATATCGACTTTGTTGGTGAGGATATCTCAAACAACTTGTTTAATTTTGATGTAACAAAAACAGCAAGCAATCAGTTTGAGATTTATTGTGATGTTAATGTTTCAAGCAACAGATATAAAAATCGCTTTGAAGAAAGTATTTATGGTGAATATATTGTAAGGCTTTATGCAAACCAGTTGGAAGATGGTGTTTCTTGTTCGTTTAGATTGATTTTGAATGAGGCGGAAATTAATTATATTAGCATTAACAACTATTCCAACATTAAGGATACTTCAATTACAGACAGTATTGTTGTTCCTTCTCAAAGAGGAATGCTTGAAATTGCTGTTGACCCAGTTGAGGCTGTTTTTGAAAAAATTGTTGTGTCTAACAATGTTATGAATTCCCTTGATGGCGCAACAAATGCAACCTTTGCTTTTGTATATAAGAAAAATTCTGCAGCGGCAGGTGTTGAGTTTGTTGAAGCACCTAACTTCGGGGCTTTTGCAGATGGTAAATTTGAGTTTACTTATCAGGAATTGACAGATTTTTATGTTCAACTGAACAAATATTTTGATGACAATGCTATTGATGCAAGTGTTGAATATAATGGCAAGGTCTATGTGTCTTATTATATGCCTTCATATAATGTGGAAAATATGATTCCTGTAGGTTTTGATGTTGAAATCAGTTATGGCAATGGTGGGGTCAAAACAATGAAATCAACAGCTTTGCTTAAAACAAAGCTTAAGAGTTTTGCAAAACTATCATTTGTTGATAAGGTAGAAACTGGCGGAACATATTATGTTGCGCGTGGATTGTCCTATCAAATGGCATTGAGTTCTTATGGATTTGAAGAAAGTCAAATTAGCATTTCTTCTTCAAATTCAAATGTTGTAAGTGTTGAAAAAATTGATGGGAAATATGTTTTGAATGTAACTAACAACACTCTAAACTATAATGGTGAAACAGGGTTTAAGATTGTTGTTACAACAACAGCGACAAAGGTTGTTGACAATGTTTCTGTTACGACAACAGATGAACTTGAAATCTATGTAATGGAATATGTGGTTGATTATGTCTATGTTGAAGGCCAAAATGAGGACCTAGTAAATGGAATGGAAAATGGGGTTATTAGCAATGCGATTGGAAATCCATTTGACCTTGAATTTGCAATTCGTCCATTCCTTGAATATGACCAAACAAACCCTGTTGTAAATGTCGAAGTTGAAACATTTATTAAAAATATGACAGACAACATTGATTGGAAGGTTTATTTTGGTGGCTCTGAAGACTCTTTGAGAGCAGGCAAAACAATTAGAAATGACTTCTATTATATCAATGGTTTGACTGTTGTGCCTTTGAGACTTTATGAAAGCGAAAGTAACATTTATCACTTTAGTGCTGGAGCATATTTCAAAATGAAGAACGGGACTTATGAATATAGTTCTTCTTCGGTAAATGCGAACAAGATGTACACGGAATTCTCTTTTGATGTGCACAATCAAAGCACGCAAGATTCTCCATTGCCAATTGAAACTTATGAAGATTTGCTTGATATGAAAGAAAATGAGTGGTATATCTTGCTTGAGGACATTGTTATTCCTAATGAAAATGCTTCGACTCCTTTCAAACCAATAACTGCAAATTTTGCAGGTTTTGACGGAAATGGATATAGCATAGTTTTCTCTGGAAACTATAGTTTCTCAAATGTTTCTAATGTTGGTTTGTTTGATACGATAAAATCTGGAACAACGGTTAAAAATGTTTCAGTAACGCTTGCTAGCGATGTTGTGTTTAAACTCGATGTTGCAAACTTCAATGTGGGCTTACTTGCGGCTTTGAATGAAGGAGTTGTTACAAACTGCGAAGTTAATTCGGTTTCTGGAATGTCGTCGCAACCAAGTCTTTCTGTTGTAAGTTCTGTTCCAATTTCTGAAGCGTATGTGGCTGGACTTGTTGCAGAAAATGTTGGCACCATTTCTCATTCAAGGTCAAAAATTGAAATGAAGAGTTATGTCAATATGGCTGGACTTGTCGGCAAGAACTCGGGAACAATTGCAAGTTCTGCTTTCGTGGAAGGAAGTTTGACAAATCAAACTAAAACCGCCACAGAATATACTGCTGGCCTTGTTGTTTTGAACTCTGGAAAAATCTATACATCTTATGTCAGTGGAAAACAGGTTTCAGGAACAATGTATTATGATAAACAGGAAGATTTCATTCAATCTAACAACAACTTGGCTGGATTTGTCTATGAAAATTCTGGTGATGTTGCCGATTGTTATTCAAACATTTTCATAAAATGGACTGGTGCGTTTGCTGCAGGGTTTGTTTTGAATAACACAGGTAATGTCGCAAGATGTTTCTCGACAAGCGTTCTTGAAAGTTTCAAAACTTCAAACTATGGGTTTGCGATGTCTAACAAAGACGAACAAGCACAGGGGGTTATTGACTCTTGCTTCTATCTTAGTGATGAGGACCCTGATGGAGATGGAGATAAAGAAAATGTCAACATCAACATAAGTCAAATTACAAATGATGAAAAAGCGGACATCAAGCCTCTCAAAGCAGAAGGTTTTGGTGAAAAAATGCTCGAACAAAACTTTGTTAATTTTGCTTATACTGTTGGTCGGGGAATTAAGTCTGTTTGGTTCTATGACAATGGTGAAGGTGATAGGTCGTTGTTTAAAGGTCAAGAATTCAACAGTGGAAGAATTGAACTTGTTTCGGCAAATATTATTGCAAAATCGAAGCGTCAACTTGACAGAATTGAAAATTTGATTGACCCTCAAACGGGTGCAAATTATGTGGAATATGTTTATATTTATGACATAGACAGTGCACCTCTTGGGAGTTTGTATAATCCAATTACCATTGCAAATGCTCAAGAAATGGAAACTTATATTTTGCAAGAAAACAATGCTGGTGGCTTTAACTATTCAAGTTACAGACTTGTTCAAGACATTGATTATTCGCAATATGTTTACAACAGCAAGATTTACAAAACTCGCTTTATGGGCTATTTTGAAGGGAACTTTATGACCATTAGAGGTATGTCGTTGCTTTCAAATGAGGCGTTAGAGTATGCAGGAATGTTTGCTGAGGTTGGAAATGCCGCACTCTATAATGCAATGGGAACGGTTATGAATTTTGACTTTGCTCCAAAAGTTGTTTCGTTTGCAAACACAAAAGTTGTGGGTTCATTGGCCGGAAAGATTGAAGATGCAACGATTGTAAATATTAACATTGTTCAAACAACTTCAAATGTAGTTGTTTCTGGTGTAAACATTGTTGGTGGGGCAATTGGTCTTGCTGTTGACGACTATAAACTTCAAAATGTTTATTCTCAACTCAGTGCAAAGGCGAGAAATCAGACAAGAGATGATGAAGACTTCTCTTTTGACGAAGAATTGTCTGACTATTCTATGGCAGGAAACTTGGCTGGTGCATTGAGTGGTTCTGGTCGTGCGTATAACTGCAGGGTTGATACCTCTGTTTCGGTTTTGGCTGGAAGGGCAGGACTCCTTTTTGGATATGTTGATAGAGGAGTTGTTGTTGAAGATGTCGTCGTTGAAATGAAAGACAATTCTCTTGTAAATGCTTATAAGAGTGGTGGCCTTGTAGTTGGTGAAACAAAGGGAAATTTTGTCAATGTTGAAATTGTTGGAAACGGAATGTATTTTAAAAACTTCAAAGAATTGCCACTTACTCCAACATCTGTTGGTGGGTTTGCTGGAAGAATTAGTGGTGGGCACCTTAAAAACATTTCAACAACTCAGTCTATTTCTACTTCAACAGAAAGTAAAAGCAGTGGTGTTGACAATCTTGGCGGCATTGCTGGTGAAGTTGCAAAAGGGGTTGAGGATTCTGCAACTATTTTTGAAGACATAACTGTCAAAGCAGACTTTGTTGGTTATTCTTATGTTGGTGGTGTTGTAGGAAACATTGCACAGGGGTCTGGTGTGGTAAGATTTGTTAATGTTGATGTTCAACAAACAAGTTTGAGTGCTCAAGGAAGACTTCAAGAAGCAGTTGCTGTAGGTGGCCTTGTTGGCTGTTTGAACATTGGGTCGTCGATAAGCTTGGGAAGGTCTGATGACAAAATTGACAAAACTGCATTGGAGACTGCGGTTGCCGAATTAGAAGCGATAAAGGCCATAAGTTTAAACGAAAAAGAAAGGTATCTGAAATGGCTCGAGTTTTTAACGGGTGATGACTATTCTAAAGAAATTGACTTTTATCGTGCTGGAACACCTTATTCGTATGGTTTGGTGGATGCAATACATTGGGCAGTGGATCATGAAAGCGTGTCCACTATTGACATGTATCTAATTAAACTTTTTGACGCCAATGCTTGGCTTTCTCCCGATGATGATGACTCACTTATTGCTGATGTGTCATATGTTAAAGACTATTGGAGTGATGTTGAAACGACATATCACCAATTTATAAACCTTGAAGAACAGATACGTGCGGAAGGACTTATTGATTCTGGATGGGGGGCTTTCGGTTTGAATGGGGCTATCCAAGAGATTCTTATGGGAGACCCACTATCTACGGAAGATTTGGACAAATTGGAAATGGCGATAGGTTATTTTGAGGATCCAAATGACGGAATTATAAAAAGATTGGAAGAGAAAATTGCTCTTTGGTCGGAAGGTGGTTCTGAATATGAAAAGCAAAAGGAAATTGTGCAAGAAAAAATCACAGAAATCTCTGAAGCGTTTGAATTTAATATGTTAGATGTTCAAGTTTCGATGATGGTTTATCTTTACGACACCTCAATTTCTGCGTCGGCAGGTGCTGTTTTGGGGGCAATTAAAGGTGCGTCGAACAATGTTGTTGAATATACATATTCATCAATTGTTGGCGATTGCAAGGTTTTTGATATGTCAGAAGTTTTTGAATCTGTTGTTCAAAGCGTAAAAACAAATTCTGCTGGGGAGTATGATGCGGAAATTGTTGTGTCTGTGCCAACAGGAGTGTCTGTTCAATACATTGTCAAGAGTCAAAAAACGGCGAAGATGTCGTGGACTTATTGTGATGTAGATTATGAATATGCAAAAACAAGTGAGATTACGGAGCTTGCGGTTTCTCTTTATGGTGAAGCGGTTGTTCCGCCTCTAAAAGAACAAAACTAAAATGTTTATTTGGGAAAATTGAAAGGCAAAAAATAATGCCTTTCAATTTTTTTAAAAAATTTTTGAAAATCGTTTGTTTATTTTTTATGTTTTGTGCTATACTCTTATCAGAAATCAAAAAGTTTTGGTTTTGACAAAAACTTTATTAAAAACTGTTGACAAGTGCTAAAAGATTTGGTATAATGAGTTAGTTAGTTAGCGCTATGTTGAAAAATATTGGACGAATTTAACTTAAAATTAGGGAATTTGGAGGTTTTTTTGCCCCCATATTCCCTTTTTTGCAAAAAAATCAAAGGGGTGTTTTATGTCAAATATTATGAAAAAACAAAAATTTGGAAAAGCCGAAAGATATACCTTTGCTCAACTCAAAGATTATATCGACATTCCACCACTTCTTGAAATTCAAAGAAACTCTTTCAAGAATTTTATTGAAAATGGCATCAAGGAAGTTCTTGATGAATTTTCTCCTATCATTGATTATTCTGGCAAGGCAAAACTTTATTTTCTTGAACCAATTTTGAATGTTCAACCAAAATATGACAAGAAAGAGTGCAAGAGAAGAAGTGCAACTTATTCAATTCCTCTCAATGTTAAGGCTCGTTTCGTTGTTGAAGAAACTGGTCAAGCGGTTGAAGATGTTGTGTTCTTGGGAGAGATTCCTTATATGACAGAAGATTGCTCTTTCATTTTTAACGGAGTTGAAAGAGTTGTTGTTAACCAAATTATTAAATCTCCAAACTATTATCTTTTGAGAGATAAAGCAAGAGATAACACTACACTTCGTGGTCAAATCATTCCAAAGCGTGGTATGTATATTGAATTTGAACAAGGTGCAAATGAAGTTTTGAAAGTTGTTCTTGACAGAAAAAACAAAGTTACTCTTGGTTTGTTCTTGAAGTGCTTTGGTTACACTGCTGATGAAATTTCAAACCTCTTTGGTGGACATAGACTCGTTAAGAATGTTCTTGAAAAAGAAACACAACAAACACAAGAAGAAGCTCTCCTTGAATTTGCAAGAAAAACAAGACCTGCTGATGTTCCATCTGCTGAAACCACAAGAAGTTATTTGAACCTTTGGTTCTTCTCTGACCAATGGTATAACCTCTCAAGAGTTGGAAGATATAACTTGAACAAGAAACTTTCAATTGCAAGAAGAATTGAAGGACACATCTTGTCAAGAGATGTTATCTCTCCTGATGGTGAACTTATTGCTAAAGCAGGAACAGTTGCTGAAAGAGAAATTGCTGAAAAAATTAAAGCAAGCGGTGTTAATGAAGTTTGGGTTCAACTTTCAGACAAAGAACATCTTATTCGTGGAAACAACAGAGTTAAACTTTCTGATGTGTTCCCATGTGATGAAAAGAGTTTAGGAATTTTGGAAGAAGTTTATTATCCAGTTCTTGCTGAAATTTTGAAAGATAACAAATCTAAAGAAAAGCGTCTTGCAGCAATCAAAGAACACGCAAAAGATTTGATGATTACTACACTTACAATGGACGACATCTTGGCATCAATTTCTATGTATCTTGATGTTTTGGAAGATATTGCAAAAACAGACAAAATTGAACACTTGTCAAACAAGAGAATTGCGACAGTTGGGGAACTTTTCTATGACCACTTCAGAAGTGGTGTAACAAAACTTGTTGCAAATGTTAGAGAAACATTGCAAGGAAAAGAACTCTCTGAAGTTACTCCAAGACAAATTTGTAACCCTAAAGCAGTCAATCGTGCTCTCCGTGATTTCGTTGCATCTTCTCAGCTTTCACAACTTATGGACCAAGTTAACCC